>CALBSL010000066.1 GCA_937968025.1 uncultured bacterium | reverse complement strand
GCTTGGGTCGTTCATCCCGGCTGAAGGCGCATCCATTCTGGCGCGGCTCGGCGTAACGTTTGATGCGCTACAAGAACCGTTTATTCCGCTCCTTCGTGCGGGAGCGCCTGGGGCAAGCGAAGAGGTGACAGCGGAAGTCCATCAGCTGCTCGAGCAGGCATGTACGCTGAGCGCTGAAGAAGGGCGTGGGTGTGGAGCGACGCATATCGCGCGAGCATGTTTGGCGAGCTCTTCGGCTATGCGAGAAGCGATGGAGCGTGCCGGAGCGAATCCAGATCATATTGAGGCGATTGGGCGCTGGCTTGCGGTGCAAGGGCGTGTAAAAGCGGAGCACGATCGTTTTGTTCGTGTGGCGGCCATGAAGCCGGAAAACGACCTCAACCGCACGATGACATCGAGACAGACGTTGTTATTGAACCAGGTGAGTGAGGATGTCACTCGTCTGGCAAAACAAGGGTATATTGCCCCAATGATCCCTCGAGAGGAGGTTTGGAATGCCTGTGTTCGAGCTTGGGAGAGCGGATCTCGCGTTATTACTCTGGTTGGACCAGAAGGTTCTGGAAAAACCGCCTTTATTGAGTTTTTAGCTCGTCGTATGGTGGAGGAGCGGGTACCGGCGGCCCTGTTTGATCGTCGCCTCGTTAGCGTGCACGTTCAGGAGTTGGTGTCTGGGGCGGATTCTGGTCAGATCTCCGAACGAGTCTTGCAGCTGCTAAATGAGTGTGCGGCGAGCGGGAATCTTGTGCTGGTGTTAGAAGGGATTGAAGCCCTTGTTGGTGCTGGATATGGTGGTACGCACGACCTGTTCGATACACTCTCGCAAGATATCGAGCGCTACGGGCTCTATGTTGTCGCAACCACGACTCCAAGCGCGTGGACCACCTACATCGAGCGTCGGACGTTTGCCAAGCGCTGCGTGAAGATTGAGCATGCTCCACCTGCGGCACAGGTCGCAGAATCAATTCTCATGACCCATGCGAATGGATTCGAGTATAAACACGGGGTATTTTTCTCGTATGCGGCGCTTGAGGTGGCGTTGCGACTGGGGAGCAGCGTGAGTACGGGGGCAGCGCTCCCTGCGAATGCGCTTGGATGGTTGCGTGAAGCGGCGGCAAGCGTGCAGGCAACGCGCGGCACACGAGGGCTTGTGACTCAGCAGGATGTGGCAAAGATCATCGAAGAAAAAACGGGTATTCCCGCGACCTCCGTTCAACAGGACGAGGCGGACAGATTGCTCCATCTCGAAGAACGGCTAAAGGAGCGTGTGATTGGACAGGAAACGGCCGTACAAGCGGTGGCTGCAGCGATGCGTCGTGCCAGAGCGGATATTCGCGATCAACGTCGGCCTATCGCCACCTTCCTCTTTTTGGGTCCAACAGGTGTTGGGAAAACGGAACTCGCCAAAGCGCTTGCTGCTGAATATTTTGGCGGTGAAGATCGCATGACGCGTATTGACTGTTCGGAATACCAACAGCCGTCCTCGGTCACGCGCTTGATCGGCGCCCCACAAGATGAACGAGGAGGGTTGCTGACGGAGGCTCTTCGACAGAAGCCTTACACCTTATTGTTGCTCGATGAGCTGGAGAAGGCACACCCAGATATTCTCACGCTCTTTTTGCAGGTATTCGAGGATGGGCGACTTACAGACGGCATCGGCCGGACGATTGATGCGACGCACACGATTGTCATTGCCACGTCGAATGCGGCAGCGCCATATATTCAAAAACGCATCAAAGAGGGGGCTTCTTCTGATCAATTGAGACGTGAATTGCTCGAGAGAGAGTTGGCGCCAGTCTTTCGCCCAGAGTTTTTGAACCGTTTTGATGGGGTCGAGGTCTTCCAGCCGCTCACGCTTGAGCAGGTGACGCGTATCGCCTGGATGCTGCTACGAGGTCTTGAGCGCCGCTTGGAACAGAAGGGGATTCATTGGCGCGCGGCCGATGCAGCGGTCGAGCAATTGGCGAAAGAAGGGTACGATCCAGAGTTCGGCGCTCGACCACTTCGTCGCTTGTTGCAGGATCGGCTCGAAACGGCCATCGCAGACAAACTACTCAGAAACGAGGTTCGTCGCGGAGATACCCTTGTTTTGGATGAACGTGGACAGTTGCGAGTACAATCTGGATAATGCGCCTATATGTCGTGGATACTCCTGTTTCTCGCGGTTGCCTTGGCAAGCGCCGCTCTGGGTTGGCTGGGGGGATGGGGGGTTCGTGCGCTTGCGCCGCGTCTCGGGCTGGTGGATCGGCCAGACGGAGAACGTCGGCGCCATCAGGCACCGATGCCGCTCGCGGGCGGCGTGGCGGCCTGGGGGGCAATGACGGTGATGGCGGTTGTCGTGCATTGGGCGTTCCCCTCGCTGCTTGCGCCGTTCTCTTCACTTGAGTGGTTAAGCTTGTTGCTGTCCCCGCTTCCATTGCTCTGCGTAGATCGGAA
>CALBSL010000065.1 GCA_937968025.1 uncultured bacterium | reverse complement strand
AGCGCTCTTTCTGGTTGAGCTTATCCGCCTTGTTCGCGAGAACAGCGAAGGGAAGATGTTCCGCCCGGAGAAACGCGAGCATTTCTTGATCAAGATCGGTAATGCCAACGGCACTATCAATGATCACGAATACACGTGTGAGGGGTTCGATGGACGAGACGGTTTCGTAGATGCGGGCTTCGAGCTCTTGTCGGCGCTCTTTGGCATGCTTGGCATAGCCATAGCCTGGAAGGTCGATCAGGAGCTGGCGAGTGCCAATAGAAAAGGCGTTGATGGTTTGCGTGCGACCAGGCGTACCAGAAACTCGGCTAATGGCCGACTGGGTCAGGGCATTCACGAAGCTGGATTTTCCAACGTTCGATCGGCCTACGCACACGAAAATCCGATCATATCCCTTAGGAAGATCGTGAACAGAGGCGAAAGCGCCAATAAATGCGGGGGTCATGGGGGTAGTGAATCAGGAAAACAGGCGGTTGAAAAGCCGACTTGCCGATGTCGCGTCCGTCGGCCTATGCTGCGTACTACCTATGCCACGCACTCCTACTGAACTCGCCGAGGCCTCGCTCGCGCTCCACGAACGTCATCAAGGGAAGATTGCCATCCAAGGGAAGGTCCCGATCGAATCAATGGACGATCTCACCTTGTTGTATTCGCCTGGTGTAGGGGCGGTTTCACGTCGTATTGCAGAAGCTCCGGAAGAAGTGAATCGCTACACCTGGAGAAAAAACGCCGTGGCGATTGTTTCAGACGGATCGGCGGTGCTCGGGTTTGGAAATATCGGCCCTTTGGCGGCGTTGCCCGTCATGGAGGGGAAGTCGGCCATCTTTAAGCGATTTTCGAATATTGATGCTGTTCCTTTGGTGCTAAATACGCAAGATCCGGACCTGCTTATTGAGATTATCGCTTCGCTTGAGCCATCGTTTGGAGCGATTCAGTTGGAAGATATTTCCGCTCCTCGCTGCTTTGCGATCGAGAAGGCGCTTCAAGAGCGGCTTTCCATTCCGGTCATGCATGATGACCAGCACGGTACGGCCATTGTGATGCTTGCCGGTCTCACGAATGCGTTGCGCGTCGTTAAGAAGGGGATGAGTTCTATCCGTGTGGTGATGAATGGAGCCGGTGCCGCAGGCGTAGCGATCGCGAAACTTCTCAAAACCGCCGGCATCAAGGATTTTGTCGCGCTTGACCGACAAGGGGTGATTGTTCCGGCACGAACGGATCTTACGCAAGAAAAGCAGTGGCTGGCAGAGATGTCGACCTTTGGCGAGGTGGGTCAGGGGTTGAAAGAGGTGGTGCCCGGCGCGGATGT
>CALBSL010000064.1 GCA_937968025.1 uncultured bacterium | reverse complement strand
TCTCCCCAGCAGAAACCTCCAGGTGTTCATGCTGGCGGTCGTTGTTGTCGGGGCAGCAATCTACGGGATTCCCAAGCTCGTGAACTACATAAAGGAAAGCAGGTCGCACAAGACGGAAACCAAGGCTCCCGAAGTATCGGCGCAGGCAGGCGATCCGACCAGCAGGGATTCCGACCTTGACGGCATACCCGACTGGGAAGAGGTGCTTGTCGGACTGGATCCCAGAAACCCAGAGACAACGAAAGGCGTTCCCGATCAGGCGGCATACCAGAAGATACGGTCCGAGATAGGCATCGACGCCTTCAACGATGCGAAGTCCCAGGTTACCGAAACCGACAAGCTTTCGCTCGCCATCTACGACGGACTGTCGCGCGACGCGACCGTAAACGGCGAAACGACGAACGGCGCAGTGACGGGAATAACGGAAGGGGAAATGCTCAACTACCTGAATTCAAAGAAGAAGCTGCTGAAATCCTATACCCTGAAGGACCTGACGGTAATCGGCAACACGCCGACCGAAGTTTCGGCCTTCTACAGCGCGGTGAACAAGGCGACGGCGTTCGGAAATCCATACGGTCCCGTGGCCCGTCGACCCTCCGTGATCGCCACATTCCATGGGTGCGGAATTCCCCACCCCGTCACAAACTCCATCAGCGCCCACACACTCACAAAGAGCACCGACGTCCACAAGCTCATCCGCAGCTGATCACGATCCTGCTTCGTGGTGAGCACCGCATTCACGATCATGAGAACCAGGACCGGCTCGAGCACAAAGGCACGCCACAGGCCCAATCCCTTCATCATCACCGGTGAATAGAGCGCGGCAATGCATCCAATTGTGATCCAAGCAACGAGCAACCAACGGGAAGGAAGACGCACCCAGGCATTCCGCCACCCCGCCCACCCGTACGCCAGCGAATACAGCGTAAACAGGAGGAGAAGCACCAACTCCAGCGCCGTCGTCGGCAATCCCCCGAGCGAAAACCGAAGTCCATACCCAAATGTCGCCCAGGGGACAAGAACCGCGAGCCAGCGTGTGGCCTTTTCAGCCGAGGGACGAATCGTCATACTGCCACTAAGCCTATGCCAAATAAAGACGCCTTGCAAAAACTCTGCTACGACGAGAACGGCGCCCTCAAGGCGAAAGAGCCTTGTCGTGCCGCGATGATCAACACACTCATCCTCGATGAAATGATGGATATCGACGAGGCCGAAGATTTTGTGGACCACTTTTTACGTGAATTGCACTTGTGGGGAGAGCCACGAATCGAGGATTTATTGCGCGACGATCCAGAACCAACAAGCCCCTAACGCGCAAACACCCCGGCCTTCGAAAAAGACGGGGTGTTTTTTATCGTGATGAACTCCGCTCCAGTTCTCCCACTCGCGTGACAAACGCCCGAAGACGTTTGTCGCGCGAGCGGAAGCACCACGTGCGATCCACGACAAGCCTCTAGGTTCTAGCACGAGAACTGTTTTTCGCAAACAGTACGCTGTGGGTAAGTAGCAAAACACGGGGACAGGCCCCGTATTTTTTACGACTTCTCCAACACCGTAATCACCATTTCATCTGCTGGCAAATCTTTCTTTTGAATCTTCAACTTGGTGGTGTCGTTACGCTTGCATGCCCCCATCGCTTGGCAGAACGCATCAACATGACCCGACTCTTCTTTCATGCCTTCGATATAGTGTCCGAGCGGGATCACCATACGTGGCTCGATGCGGTTAATGGTTTCCATCGCTTGCTGTGGCGTGAGAAGACCAGCTCCGCCAACAGGAATCAGCAAAATATCGACGTTATCAAGCTCCGCGATCTCGGCATCCGTTGGAATACGATCCATACCGCCCAAGAAACCGATCATCATTCCCTCGATCACAAAACGATACATGACGCCGTGTGGATGAAGCTTATCTGGGTTCGGTACCGCAATCCCGTTCACAAACACCCCTTTTACTTCGTATTCTCCAGGGTCATGAATCAAAAACGGCTTGTTTTCAAACTCCATGGGAAAACGCTTTTTTTCCTGGTGAGACAACACCACGATATCCGGAGTCAACGATTTAGGAAAACGAACGCCCGTATCCGCATCAAACGGATCGGTGATAACGGAAACCGGACCAATACGCGTTTCGGTCTCAATCCGAACGCAAGAATACCCGTGCCAATAGATCTGCATAGAATACCCGGAGTGTAGCGATGAGGAGAAAATGAGGCAAGCGGCGGTCAAGTGGGGTATACTAGGCAGCATGGAACGTGCCGTAGTGCATGACACGGTCCCGCACCAAGTCGAGCGAGAGTCATTCGCTCAACAAAACGAGGTGGCTCGTTGGTTTTATCGTTTTTATGAAGATGCGTTTCAAGAGTTTCTTAACGAAGGTTCCGCCTTTCATCTCCCCGATCAACGTGATCTGAGAGATGCCTTCGACCAAAACGATACCTCACCTCTAGGAAAACGTGCTCATTGGAGAGATGTTACTGAAGCAGCGGCAGAAGAGCTTCTTCGCTGGGTGCAAGCCTCGCGAGCAAAGACCTCTGCCGAACTCCGGCTAACCTATGCCAGAGAAGCCCTGGTCTCACACCGGGACGCACTCGAGTTCTGTTCGGCCGTTGCACCACACGGCCGGACTCCTCACTTCCCCGCTTCATCAAAGATGGAGCGTGCAAGCGAGGAGGACGCCCATAAAACGATCGTTCAGCCCGAAGCTAATGCGACACCAGCCTCCGCTTCATAACCACCCTCCGTCTTCACACAGCCTAAGTGTGGGAACGGAGGGGGTTTTATTTTTCTATATATTTACAAGGTAATATCTACTATTTTGGTATATTTAATCATTTTAGAGTATTTTGTATACCTATGCTTGACAATATAAGCGAACTGTGGCATACTACTAAGCGTCAGCGAGGACCTTTTCAACCACGGATCAGCCCGATTCCTATCGAAGCAGACCGTGGTTTTGTGAACGCCACCGGACCGCATATGCGCGCCCCTTGAGCGTTCATTCGAAAATCCTCGCACCCGTCCACTGGCCCCATGGCCGACCGGACGCCGCTCTGACAAAGCGAGCAAGAACCAACCCCAGCACCGAAGGAAAGCTTGAATGAAGCGTCATTTTTGAGCGCCCGTTGACTGATCCGGTCAACGTCTCCCGCCTCAAGGCGAAGGACGGCGCAAACAGAAATCCCGATCACCTGAGGAAGACCTCGGGATCGGCGTCATGGACCCGCCCTGACAAGGCACGACAACAACCCAGGGCAAGCCGCGAACGCTCGCCCCACAACAGCAGGAAGTAGTAGATGAAGCTCCTTACGCAGAACGACAGCACCTGTGGAAAGGGCGCCCGCTAAAAGGCGGAAAAAGCGAAAGCCCGTTCGCCGGCGCACGAACGTGAAATACCTCACACTCGCTCAGTCAAACGCTCCGGGTTTTCCAACCTCCGGAGCAGGCAATGTCTCTCGGTTGTCCAGCCGAGTGACCCTCAAGGGCCCCGCCTCGCCACCAGGCAAGGATCGTGGGACCACCTCTTCAAACGAGTCAGCCGACGGTATCAGCCGTGGACTAGCCCTGCTGCTTGCAGCTCGGTGAACTGATGTTTTCGATGGTCTCGCGGCTGAAACGCCGTCCTGCCGACCATGCGAGAACCTGCTCGACGACCGCCCATCGTCGAGCCCTCCTCCTTTCTCTTGATCCCGATCGAGAGCAAAGAGGAGTGCAACGGGAATCTCGGGTTGTTCCGGTTTTCTGTTGCGCCGATCCGAGCACTTGGGCGAAAGCCACCTTGGCAGAGATCGGCGCACGCACGCCACACCTTATCGTTCGTCATGATACGCCGTAGACCTGCAGCTCCCTGCTCCTGCGACCACTAGCTTGACGCTCACCCGCCGACGCGGAACGCGTCGGCACATCACAAAGAAAGGAGGCCCGCCTTGAAACAGCCGCCGTACACGAAGCACTGATGACACGAGGGCGCGCCGCCTCCACCAGGACAACCTTCCGCCCTGGTGGGATAACGCTCGGTTTGGCCACCGAGAGCCTCCAGCTTCCTGGAGAATGCGTTGCTCCACGCAATAAGGGTTGCGGATCTCCACTGGTGGAGCCCCCTCACCCAAGAGCCTGAACGATGTCCCGCGCAGCGTCTGCTGCTCACGTCGTTCTGCAATCCACTTCCTCACCAGCCGGCCCCGCACAAGCGCTCTGCGCTTCGATGCGGGCTCCACCGGCGCCTCCCTTAGGCTCCTGAGACGCTCTGCGTTTCGGGAATCCAAGCCGAGGTGCTTCGCTCGCCCTGTCATGGTGACACGGACGAAAGAACATCATCTGTCCCTTTCAATACAAGGACCCGCCGGCGAAGAACCGACGGGAGTGTGCAAAGATGTCGAAGAAGCAGAAGCGCCAGATCGATCAAGCAGGCATCGTCATGGTGCTCACGGCCCTCGAGCACGCAGCGCAGTCTGCGGCGATCTTTCACCCCAGGAGTCGCGTGACCTTCAAGTATGGACCTACCGATCTCCGCATCCCGATGCCGGACGAGAACATCCTCCGGCTCCTCATGACGATGCCCAACATGCTCTCAGACCTGGAGCGCGACGTCATCACGGAGGTGATGAAGTGCTACGACGGAAACTACGTCGACGCGTGCGTGCTCCAGGCGGCACTCGCATCGATGATCCGTCACGTGAGCACGCTGCGTCTCAGCTATTCGGACGACCCGATGGACAACCTCCAGCTGCTTCGCTCCGGCTTCGTCGCCGCGAGGGGCATTGCGCGCCAGATGGACTTCGTCGAGTTCTGCGACGTGCGCACACATCTGCCGAGCGACAAGCTGCTCGCGAAGTTCCTCCACACCATTCTCGAGGTGTCCTGGCGCGAGAGCGCCATCATCACCATGGCCAACCTCTACGACGGCCACCGCGTGCCGAGCGCAAGCATCTGCCTGGCGCTCTACCACCTCATCGGACACGTCGACTTCCTCGTGCGGGAGGCGGCGAAGAATGCCGAGCACCAGAAGCTCATCGCGCATACGATGGAGCGAGCGACCGAGCTGCAGAACAAGATTCGACTGCTCGGTGGCAGGTCGTCATCGATCGACTCGAGCCGCCTACACACGCAGGAGCAGTGCAACAAGCTCATCCAGGAGCTGGAAGAGCGACTCGGTGCACTGTTGAAGGAACGCTACGAGATGGCGCGAGCGAGCGCCCTCCCGAAGCTCGATCAACTGGGGCGCGAGATCCTCCAGCTCGGTGGCACCCCCACACCCATCGACGAACGGTCACTCAAGACCGCCGCCGACTGGGAGCGCACCGTCAACGATCGGCAGCGCCAGCGAGACGGCATGCGCACGGCGGCACGGGCGAGCATTGCCCCGGCGCCCCTCCC
>CALBSL010000063.1 GCA_937968025.1 uncultured bacterium | reverse complement strand
AATTTTCCATGGCTCTTCTCAGAATCCACACTCACTCCGTACACGAGTGCGTCCAACTTTTTGAAGGCCGGGAACGCGTCGCGAAGCGCACACGCTTCTTTGGTACATCCCGGCGTGTCATCTTTCGGGTAAAAATAGATGAGCGCCCACGAACCTTTGGCCTCAGACAATGAATGCGCCTCGCCATTCTGGTCGTTCAACGTGAAGGCAGGAGCTTGATCGCCGACGGTAAGCATAGACAAGAAAAAGAGGGATTAACGAGAACGCTGTGAGCGTAGCAGCTCCTCGCCAAGCAGGCGAGCTTTTTCCCGCTCACCCCCGCGATTATAGTCACCCGGTCGACCATCACCACGAACCACCCGATGACAGGGGATATTGGGATCATAGTTCGCTCGCATCAACGACCCAACCGCCCGTGCGGCTCCAGGAAACCCGGCCAGGGCAGCAACTTGGCCATAGGTTCGCGTCTCCCCCAGGGGAATCGCGCGCACCACCCGGTGCACGGCAACGATAAACTCGCTCATACCCTCCTAGAGAAGCATGCGGTGACAATCCTTGCCAAGGGGGTGCATCTTCTGTGCGTTTTGGGTACGCTTGAGCTCTATGCGTCTCCCCAAGCGCCTCTCCCAAACCCTCCGTGATCAAGACGCGAGTGACGACGTGATCTATTTGACGCCGAAAGGAAAGCAAAAACTCGAAGCGGAGCTCGAACGCATCGAGCGTGTCGATCTCCCCCCTACCCTCGAATCGATGAAATTCGCGCTTTCGTTGGGGGATTATTCAGAAAATGCCGAGTACCAAGACGCCAAGTGGAAGCTCGCTCGCATGCATAGTCGTATTCTCACCATCAAAGATCGTCTCAAGCGCGCCATCATCATTGTGGGCGATGATGACGATGATCGTGTGACCATGGGCTCGACCGTCACCGTTGGCGTTAACGGGCTGGAACGACGCTACACCATTGTTGGACCACAAGAAGCGAATCCCTCCAAGGGGCGCATCTCCCATCTCTCACCGGTCGGCTCTACCCTGCTCGGCAAACGCGTGGGTGACCGCGTCTCCGTTCCCCGTGAAGATGATCCGCCGCTCGAGTACCAGATTCTCGCCATCGCCTCATCCGAAGACGTATAGCCCCCTCCGCCAGGCGGGGGTTTTATTTTCTCTTTTTTCCATGTATTTCCTAGATACTTGCATTACAAGGTACTATACGATACACTCCTATTGTCTATGCCTCCCCTCCACGATCTCGAGAACGCCAAATCGCAGATGCGGAAAGGAGTCTTAGAGTTCTGCATTCTTCTCATCACGTCGAAAGGCCCCGTTTATGCGAGTGAAATACTCCAAGCGCTCCTCGCGGCTAAGCTTCTGGTGGTTGAAGGCACACTCTATCCCCTCCTGAACCGTTTACGACAGGACGATCTCCTCAGTTATGAATGGGTCGAATCAAAAAACGGCCCTCCACGTAAGTACTACGCCATCACTTCTCACGGACAAGCGACGCTCGCGGCCCTTCGTGCCAGTTGGAGCGAACTCACCCTCGCCGTACAAACCCTTGATACCCACTATGCAAAAAACCACTAGCCTCTCGATTGGCGGCCATCTCTTCCATATTGAAGATGAAGCGTATCAGATTCTCGAAACCTACCTCGACACGCTCCGAACGCATTTCGCTCATGAACCAGCCCGCGATGAGATTCTCTCCGATATCGAAGGACGTCTCGCGGAGCTCTTTCTGGCATCAGCGACGGGAACACCGCTCATCCTTCGTCGTGAGATTATTGAACAAGCGATCAAAACGATGGGCTATCCTGAAGAAATTAGCGATGAACCGGCCCGTGCCCCAAAGCAGGAGTCAGGTTCACGCCGCGAATCCACGTCTGCCCCCCGACGACGCCTGTATCGCGACACGGAAACAGGTGTCGTGGGTGGCGTGTGTGCAGGGATTGCTGCCTACTTTGGGATTGATCCCGTCATTCCTCGAGCGATCGCCGGAGGCCTCTTCTTTCTTGGATTGTTTTCCGCAGCGATCTCCTCGCTCTTCATCGGTCTCGTCTATCTCGTGCTTGCGCTCTTCATTCCTGAAGCAACTACCCCTGCTCAACGCATGGAAATGCACGGCGAGCCGGTCACCGTTCAAAGCTTGAGCGACCGAGCACGCGCAGAAGCGAGCCAAGCTCAAAGCCGCGGAGAGGCCCTTGTTCGTCGGTTTGTTGATGGGTTTGGTCGATTCTGTGCCGCCCTCGTTCGCGGAAGCGGAACGCTGCTCGGCGTCCTCCTCATACTCCTTGGGTTTGCTGGCGCATTTGGTTCGTTGTTCCTGGGTGCCGTGCTTCTTTCCAGTATTGATCTCTACGTCGCACAGGAGCTTCGGTCACTCGTCAGCGATCCTCTCTACTACGTCGGCGTGCTCAGCTTTTCCACCGCCTGCTTCATTCCAAGCTTCGCGCTTATCCTGGCCGGAATCAGCCTCATGCGTCGACGAAGCGCGTTCACCGTTTCGCGAAGTGTCTCGCTTATTGGCGTGTGGGTGATCGCCTCGATCACGACGCTCGTGATCGGTGTGAACCGTCTCCCAGCGGTCATGAATGCCGTCGAAAAAGAGCGCGAGAGCCAAACCATCACGCAAGCCTTCGCTCCGCTCCCCGCTTTTCACACCATCGATATCAGCGATGGACGCTACGACCTCACGGTCACGCCCTCTTCAACAACCGGCGTGAGTGTTTCCGGGGATCATCGTTTGACGCAGCAGCTCCGTCTCGAGGTACGCGACGGCGTCCTTCGAGCCACGCAAGATGATACTCACCGCGTCTGTCTTCTGTGTCATGTGTCGCCTATCCAACTAACGCTTTCCACGAGCTCACCCCTTGAACGGATCGCCCTTGGAGGCGCCGTGCGCGCGACCGTGACCTCCGCAGGCGCAACCCCTCTCGATGTTGCCCTTCAAGACGCGAGTCGCTTGACCCTCATTGGCCGCACCGATCGATTGACCGTGCGCGCGAATGATGCCTCCGTACTCAGCGCTGATACCTTCATCGCCTCGTCCGTTGAAGCCACCATCCTCGACGTCGCCCGAGCGGAACTTCAAACCCAATCCGTGCCTTCTTCGTCAAATACCGTGCGCCTCCACACGAGGGATTCTGGACGCCTCTCGATTCAAGGCAGCGCGGATCAGGTGTTCATCACCGCTCAAGACGTGAGCCGCGTCCTTGCAGAGATGCTCGTCAGCTCACGCGTCGAAGCGAC
>CALBSL010000062.1 GCA_937968025.1 uncultured bacterium | reverse complement strand
GAATTCGAAGAACGTCTCAAAGCGGTCATTAAAGAGGTAGAAAAGTCGGCAGGACGGGTCATCCTCTTTATCGACGAGCTCCATACCCTCGTTGGGGCGGGCGCTTCAGGCTCTGAAGGCTCACTTGATGCCTCGAACATGCTCAAGCCGGCGCTCGCTCGCGGCGAATTGCGTGCCGTCGGCGCCACGACCCTTCAGGAATACCAAAAATACATCGAAAAAGATCCAGCGCTCGCTCGCCGCTTTCAGCCTGTCTACGTTGAAGAGCCCAGCGAAGAAGATACACTCGCTATTCTGCGCGGCATCAAAGACAAGTACGAGGTCCACAACGGTGTGCGCATCACCGATGGTGCACTCGTCGCCGCGGTAAAACTCTCCACGCGCTACATCTCTGATCGTTTTCTCCCAGACAAAGCGGTTGATCTCGTGGATGAAGCGGCCGCCGGGCTCCGAATGCAGATCGATTCCCTTCCTGAAGAACTTGATCAGCTGAAACGGGATCTCGTGCGCTTCGACATTGAAAAACGCGCGCTCTCGAAAGAAGAAGACGCTGAATCACGAGAACGTTTGCAGGTCATTGAAAAAACGATGGCGGAGACCCAGGAACAAGCCAGTGAACTCGAGATCGCCTGGAAAGCTGAGAAGGAGCTCATTCAGGCTCTTCGCGACAGCAAGCAGCGCTTGGAAGCGCTCAAATCCGAAGCCGACATCGCAGAACGGCAAGGAGATCTTGAAAAAGTGTCCGAGATTCGCTACGGAACCATCCCAACCATCGAGCGTGAACGCACAACCGCAGAAACCAAGCTTCGTGATTTTCAAGGAAAACGCGGCCTCTTGAAGGATGCCGTCACCGAAGAAGACATCGCGCATGCCGTGTCTCGTTGGACCGGGATTCCTGTGCAGCGCATGCTCGCCTCTGAAGCCTCGAAGCTCGCCCATCTTGAAGCTGAGCTCCACAAACGCGTGATCGGGCAGGATGAAGCGGTGAAAGCCGTCTCAAATGCGCTGCGTCGCTCGCGTGCCGGCATCGGTGAAGAAAAGCGTCCGATCGGGTCCTTTCTCTTCTTGGGACCAACGGGCGTCGGAAAAACAGAACTCGCCAAAGCTCTTGCCGAAACTCTGTTCGATGATGAAAACGCCCTCGTGCGTATCGACATGTCCGAGTACGGCGACAAGCACACCGTCTCACGCATGATCGGCTCGCCTCCGGGCTACGTTGGCTACGATGAAGGCGGACAGCTCACAGAAAAGGTTCGACGCCGACCGTATTCCGTCATCTTGCTGGACGAGGTTGAAAAGGCCCATCCAGACATCTTCAACACGCTTTTGCAGGTGCTAGATGATGGCCGACTGACCGACGGAAAAGGTCGCACCGTGAGCTTCAAACACGCGGTGATCATCATGACGTCAAACATTGGTTCAGACCTGATTCTCGATCTTGGGAAGCGTCGTGGCGCGATCGGCTTTGCTCACGCAGATGAAGAATCCTCCCTCAACGAAGAACAGATGAAACAAGGGCTCATGGAGCGCCTACGCGATCAGTTCCGCCCGGAATTCCTCAACAGAATTGACGAAACCGTCATCTTCCACGCCCTTCGCCGCGAACATCTCACCGATATCGTTCGCTTGCAAACACACGCCGTGATCAAGCGACTGCAAGAAAAGAAGATCCATCTCACCTTCTCCCCTGAAGCAGAAGTGCTCTTGGCAGATAAGGGGTACGATCCGCAGTTCGGCGCACGTCCACTCAAGCGCACCATTCAAGAGCTCGTGCTCGACGATCTTGCCCTGAAGATTGTTGATGGCACGGTTCAAGAAGGCGCTCGTGTACAGATTGACGTTGAAAACGGAGCTATCGTTATTCGCTCCTAACACAAAACACCACCCCGAATCTTCGTGGGTGGTGTTTGTTTTTCCCTGAATCTACGCGCGGAATGTTTCAATTTTGCGAGCCTTCGATTCTTCCGTGTACGCCTCGAGACGATCACCGAGCATGAGCTTCGTCTTTCCTTTGAACGACAGCCCACCTTCGCGACCACCGGCGAGCTCTTTCGTGCCCGTTTTTCCGGATTGAAGCGTTTCGATCACCCCTTCGCCGAGGATTTCCTCGCCACGCCAGACGCGAACCTTGGCGTTCACGAGGAGCTTGCCATCGTTGACACGCACACCCACGATCATCTTGCCTGGTTCGGTGCGGAAAATACCCGCAACTTCTGCCTTTCCGATTTCCGTGATAATGACTTCTTGAGGAAGGAGAGCGTTGAGCTTCTTCACCACGTCATCGAACAGTTCGTAGATGATCTTGTAGCTCTTGCATTCAACGCCTTTTTCGCGAGCAACGACTTCCATCGCGGTTGGGATCATGACGTTGAAACCGTACACAACGGAGTTTTCGACGGCCGTCGCGCGCTCAATGTCGGTATCCGTAATATTCCCAAGGCCTTTTTGAATGACCTGCACCCCGACGAGATCATGCTGGATCTTTTCCAACATGCCGAGCAGCGCTTCGAGCGAGCCGAGCACGTCCGTCTTGAGAACGACGTGCAACAACTTCTTCTTTTCACCTTCTTCGCCACCCGTTGGAGCCTGCTGCGTTGCGGAGAGCGTTTCCGCCACCTGACGCGAGCTCTTGATCTTCTTCTGTTCAAGGTCGCGTGGGTTTGCTGGAACTTCGACCACATCACCCACGGAAGGCGCGATCTTGAATCCAAGAATTTTCACTGGCGTTCCTGGCGTCGCTTCATCGAGCTGTTGTCCACGCCAATCACGAAGGGAACGAACACGACCGTAGGCGGCGCCGTCAATCCCGAGCCAGTCATTGCGCTGCAATGTCCCGTTCTGGATCACGACCGTTGCCACAGCTCCTTCACCCTTGTCGACACGGGATTCGATAATCGTACCCGCGGCGAGCGCTTTTGGATTCGCGACAATCGACGCCTGTTCAACATCAGCGACGAGTAAAATCGTTTCGAGAAGCGCATCGATACCAAGGCCCGTTTTTGCAGAGATCTTGGCAAGTGGCACCGATCCTCCCCACTCTTCCACCGTCACACCGATTTCCGCCAACTGACCGAGCACACGGTTCGGATCGGCTTCTGTACGGTCCATCTTGTTTAACGCCACCACAAATGGGAGCTTGGCAGCTTTAATAATGTCGTACGCTTCTTTAGTCTGTGGCTGAACACCATCATCGGCTGCAACAACAAGCACGGCGATATCAGCCACCTTTGCCCCACGCGAACGCATAACCGTGAAGGCTTCGTGACCTGGTGTGTCGATAAAGGTGATCTTACGACCTTTCTTTTCCACCTGGTAGGCGCCGATGTGCTGGGTGATTCCACCAGACTCCCCTTCCATAACGTGCGTCGCACGAATGGCATCGAGGGTTTTGGTTTTCCCGTGGTCAACGTGTCCCATCACCACGACCACTGGCGGACGAGCCACCAATCCGTCTGACGACTGAGCCGCAAGCACTTCTTTAATGCGGTTTTCCTCTTGCACCGAAGCCACTTCTTTTTGGTCGGCGTTTTCTGCTTTTGGAGCGTATCCCAGCTCTTCGGCAATAATCGAAGCGGTCATGAAATCGATCCGCTCGTTCTGCGAAGCCAAAATTCCGGCCTTCATGAGCTGCTGAATCACGCGGGTGACAGGCAACGCCAATTTTCCGGCGAAGTCACGCACAGCGATCACCGGTGGAAGCTCGATTTCACGAGCAGGACCCGTGGTTCCCACGGCGGTCCCGGCGGTCTGTTGACGCAATACCTGGTCGCGCAAACGCTCGCGGCGGCTGTGTTCGAGCCACTTCTTATACATTTGATCGGCGACACGATCATCCACCTTGATGGCGCGGGCCCCAATATCAAAGCCGAGCTCAGGGAGCTTGGTGAGCAACTCTTGTGGGGTAACACGCAAACGGCGGGCAAGTTCAGTAACGTTCATCGCTTCGGAGTGTAGGCGAGTTCCCGTCGAGCGTCAAGCGGGGTTGCAGTGATTTTTTGGCTAACGTATCATGCCGCCATGACCTCCTACGACGGCCTTTTGCTGGTTGATAAGCCCAGCGGCCCCACCTCCCACGACATCGTGGACCGGGTTCGCCGTGCCCTCGGCATCCGTGCCGTCGGCCATGCCGGCACCCTCGACCCTTTCGCCAGTGGATTGCTCATTTTAGGGATCGGCAAAGGCACGAAGCGCCTCACCGCCCTCGTCGGCCACGATAAAACCTACGAAATCACAGCAACGCTTGGCCAACGCACGGACACCTTCGACCGCGAGGGCCAGCCCCTGGGCGAGCCGTACCAGGGCGAACCACCCACTCGCGAGTTGATCGAAGCCGTTCTCCCCCACTACCGAGGAACCCTCCAGCAGAAGGCTCCGCTCTATTCGGCGATCAAACGCCAAGGAAAAAAGCTCTATGAACTCGCTCGCGCCGGCACCGCCACCGAAGAGATGCGCCCCGTTCGCGAAGTGACGATCCATGAACTCGAACTCGTGGACTACCGTTGGCCAACGCTGAAGCTGCGTGCCCATGTGTCATCAGGAACGTATATCCGCAGCCTTGTCGATGATATCGGAGCAGAGCTAGGAACGGGAGCATTCGTACAGGAATTGCGACGGACAATGGTGGGAGTTTTTGCTGTGGAGGGAGCAGTGCATGGCGACAACCTCACCACATCCACGATCCAACACAGCCTACTTGGCGAGATCACCGCGTAATCCATCCAAAGAAGAGAATAACAACACCCGACGCATGTCGGGTGTTGTATCTCCTACCAATTCTGATCAATCGTGGTCGTACCGAGCGCTTCGCCGGAAGGACTGTATCCTGCCCCAGAAGCGATATCCGTTCCAAACTGATAATCCGTGAAAAAGACGTCAGCGATGTCGTCGATCTGCCTGGCCCAGTTGGAGCCATACAGACCACGTGCGACCTCCTCCGTCATGACCCAGCGGAGCACCCCTCCTCGACCAACGGCGTACACTCGATCAAGCGTCGTAAACTTCACCATGCGCACACCTGGCCGATAGGTGACGTTTCGCCCCAAGGGAACCGACGAGAGAAAGGTAGG
>CALBSL010000061.1 GCA_937968025.1 uncultured bacterium | reverse complement strand
GTGAATTTTGTCGATCGCAAGCGCCTCGGTGTTCGGTCTGTCCCGCAAGAACGGCGTGTCCGTACGCCAAACGCTCAGCCCGTGGTACACTGAGCACATGATCGGCTCCGAGCTCGAACTCATTCACGCAATCCAAGGGGCGCTTGGACCAACGACCGAGGCCCTCGCCATTTTTTCTGCGCGGTGGCTGCTTCCGCTTGTGTTTCTCGTCACCTTGGTGGCGACGCTGGTTGAGCGTGAACCCGTGGCCCGCCATCGTTGGCGAGAGGTGTGGTGGTCGATTGGGCTTGCGGCGGTACTCTGCTTGGTTCTGTCATCGGCGATCGGAAGGGAGCGTCCATTTCGAGAGAACGCAGAGCTCGTGCGAGCGCTGATTCCGCCGCCAGCATCAATGCACTCCTTTCCTTCAACGCATGCTTCACTCGCTTGGGCATGGATGTCGTCCGTTTTGTCGCTGGATCGAACAACGGTGTGGCTCGGTGGCTTGGTGGCGGTCCTTGTTTCGCTTGGGCGGGTGGTGGTCGGTGTGCATTATCCATCCGACGTGCTCGCAGGAATGGTGGTTGGTTGTGTGGCTACGGCACTCGTTCAACTGGGACATCGGTATACTCGTCGACTGCTCACGCCTTCATCTTCTGTATGACCTCACGCTTTATTCCGTCTCGCCGGACACTCGCTCTCATTGGCCTCTTTGGGATCGGTCTTTTGTGGTGTGTGGGGGTGGTGGTCTATCACGGATGGTTTCAGGTGCCGCAGGTGGGCCCCGGTGTTCCTGTTCAAATCACGTCGACGGCTCCGCGAGATGTGGCCATGGCGTTGCATGATGCGGGGGTGATCCCAGGAACCATGTCGTTTCGAGGATATCTTCTCTTTGATCGTCGAGAAGGGCGCATGAAGCCGGGTGGGTATGAGGTGCAGCCAGGGACACCGTATCGCGAGCTCGTGAGTCAGCTCTTGGTGGGGGTTCCAAAAACGGAAGTTTCCGTTCGAATCATCGAGGGGTGGACGGTAAGTGATATCGAAGCGGAACTCGTTCAGGATTTCCAGGTGTCTTCAACGGCGGTGCGCACTGCTATTGGCGAACGAGCAAACCGTGCGCCGTTTGCCGACTCATGGCGCGATGAATTTGCGTTTCTGCGTGATTTGCCCGAGCAACGTTCGCTCGAAGGGTATCTGTTTCCGAACACCTATCGCGTGTGGAAAGAGCAGTTGCCGGAAGGGTTGATTCGCAAACAGTTGCAGACCTTTCAATCACAAGTCGCGGGACTCCCGCTCACGGAGAAAAGCCTCCCACTCAAGAGTCTTGATGAGGTGATCCGGTTAGCGTCGATCGTGGAAATGGAAGTACCAAACC
>CALBSL010000060.1 GCA_937968025.1 uncultured bacterium | reverse complement strand
CGGTTGATACAAACAGAAATTATCCGCCAATTCGCGACGAACAATGAGCTCTTCGAGGAATGCCTCCTTGTTCGCACGCGTCGCATCGGACTGCTGAACTTCGTACGCGAGTCGTTGCGCGGAGAGATTTCCATAATGCAACCACGGCGAGAGATTCGATTGCGCCTCGTTCGTTGGATCGTTTCGCTTCTCGTCATACGAAGCAAGTCCGTTTTCGAGAAAGGCGTGCATCGCCCGCTTGGCCGCTCGTCCGCCGGGCGTGATCCAATCAATGCCCTCGTCATCTGCCTCAAACGCTTTCTCCCAGCGAGAAACGTGCGGAGTAGGCACAGAAAATGTCGGCATCTCCCCCATCGAAAACGAAGGGATATCCGTAAGATACTCAGGCAAGAGTTTGGTGATTTTTGGTCGAAGGGTTCGTGCCCCAAATTCCTGCTTCGGCGAAGCGATCCAACACGGCACGACATTATGCGCATCCACTTCCATGGCCGGAACATGAAGCACATGATCGATCTTTGTTTTCCATTCTTGAGCGATGTGCAACGGACAAAAATCCGTCACCCATCCAGCGACATCCCAATCTTGAAACGCACGGACCATGGCTTTGGTCGCGTCACTCCCTGCATAGATGGCGAACGGGATATGGCGCGTCTGCGCTTCTTGCCAGAGCTCTTCGAGAGCGGCGAGCTTGAACCAGGCGTGACGTGGACGTCCGCCCAGATAGTTCGGCACAAAATTATACGCCACGATCAGCGCTCGACCTTCTGCACGCGCCCAATCCAGGGCATAGAGCATCGCCCAATTATCCTCGAACCGCATGTCGCGGTTCATCCAATAGACGATGGGGCCAGAACCCTTGGTTGATCCGGTGCGAATGGCACGAGCACGATTCGCCCCACGAAAAGCAGAGGACATGGCTCCATGGTACCAAGGAAGCATCAACAAGAGAATCTACTTGAGGTGAAGGGCGCGAAGCGCAAAAGTACCGAGCGCAACCCCTACCACGAGTGGGAGCAAGAGCCCCTCACCCGCCGTCACCACCATCCAAAACACCAGCATGAGACCCGGTCCAAGAGCGGCGTAGACGGGAATACTAGGACGATGTTTGGGCCAAAGCGCAAACGCAATACCACCCGTGAGGAACCATCCAAAAAAGTTCGTCCAGGGAACGTCGTGATACCAGCCACCGGCGTCATACGACCAAATCCCCAACGCCACCGCTCCAGGATCGAAGACCAAATCGAACCCAACCAACAGCAGCAAGGCGATCAACCAACGATACGCTTCTGAAGTGCTGACTCGTTCTGCCACGACTCGTGCGGCTACCACGAGTGGCACCCAGGCGAACGGCACGGACCATGGCACTAATCCAAACACCTCCCCCGGCATAGCCCCGCGATACTCAAATGCCCCGTACGGGAAGCCGGTCACGACTCCCAACGATTCAACCAAAAGCGCATAGCATCCAAGTCCAACGAGGAGCGGCAGCGCCAAGCGTGCACCATACGCACGAACCACCCCCCAAAAGGCCGGGAGCGCTGCAAACACGATCCCGACAGCGGACACCAAACCAAAAAGCTCCGGCGCGATCGTGACGCGCGCCGCTCCGATCCCCTGCAGAAACAGCACAAGCGCTACTATCCCCATGCCGATCTGCCATTTACGTCTCGTACCAGGTACCATGCTCACCATATGGATCTAGCGTGCCTCAAAACTCTCGTTCGAACAAGCCGCCCACGATTTTGGCCGTATGTGGCCGGACCGTATCTGCTCGCCATCACCCCGCTTCTCCTCTCCTCACCCACCACCGTGCAAAAACTCTTTGTGGTCGTTTGGGGTTTGTGGCTCTTGCTTCCTGGAAACCTGTTTCTCTACGGCATCAACGATCTCAACGACGAAGCCACGGATGCGCTCAATGCGAAAAAAGACGGCTACGAAGCACGCATTACAGACACAACTCGGCGCACGATCTCCGTTGGCGTGTATGGATCGATCGCTCTCGGGCTCCTGCTTACCGTGCTTACGATCAT
>CALBSL010000059.1 GCA_937968025.1 uncultured bacterium | reverse complement strand
GGCTTGAAAAGCCGCTGTCCTAACCGATAGACGAAGGAGCCGTAGATGGCGAGGAGTATAGAGAATCGGCAGGGGAATGTCAATATGCAGGCGGTGACGGAGGAAATCGAAGAGGTGGAGCAGCGGGGGTGATCATGGTATGGTCGGGATATATGCAACACCTTCCCGAAGAAGTCCGTCGTGTAGCCATCGAAGGCGGGACGGAATCCCCGTTTTCTGGAGCGTATTGGAATCATCACGAAGCAGGGGTGTACCGCTGCGTTGTTTGCGGAACGGAGCTGTTTTCTTCCGGGGCAAAGTTTGATTCAGGGACGGGTTGGCCGAGCTTCGATGATCCTCTCGCGAAAGATCGCATTGAGTTTGTTGAGGATGTCTCTCACGGCATGCGCCGAACGGAGGTCAAATGCGCCAATTGCCATGCGCACCTTGGACATGTCTTTCCTGATGGACCAACGGCTACCGGGGAGCGGTACTGCGTGAACTCGGTGTGTTTGGCGTTTACTCCCAAGGCGCCAGAAAACGGCGCAAGCTCCTAGGACGGCTATGCCTCGTTCCGAGTCCTCTTCATCCAAGATTGGTTGAAGACGCTTATTTGATGGTCATGAGAAGAATGCCGATCGTCGTGATCACGGCTCCGATAATTCCCTTGGTGCTTGGGACTTCGTGAAGCAGAACGAACGATAGGAGTACGATGAGCGGCAGACTTAATCGATCGAGAGCGGCTAGTCGGGCAGCGGTTCCTGCCTGGAGGCCTAAGAAATAAAAGAGCCATGAGGCGGCGCCAAGGGCAGCGGCGAGGGCTATCCAGCGCCAACCACGCGAATCAAGCGAGGACAGATGCGTCCATTTTCCGGTGACGGACACGACGAGAAGCATGTATCCCGCCATGAACACAGATCGAATAGCCGTCGCAAATGTAGGGTCGACGGTTTTAAGCCCGATTTTGGCAGCGATGGTCATCAGCGCTGCCGTTATGCCGGCGAGAAGGCCGTAAAGTATCCACATACTTGGAAAAAGTACCAATCATGAGTAGTATGACACACGGTATGCGAAACACCCAACCCCTCCGCGTTCTGGGCATTGAAACGAGCTGTGATGAAACAGCCGTGGCCTTGGTGTGTGTGGATGGGGATCAGGTGGTTGTTGAGCGTAACTTGGTGACCTCGCAAATCGCCATTCATGAGCGATATGGGGGTGTCGTGCCTGAGGTCGCGGCGCGTTCTCACGTCCCTGAAATGGTAAGCTTGCTCACGCTCGCGTTGGGAGAGGATTGGATAGACGGGTTCGATGCTGTTGCCGTCACGCGTGGTCCTGGACTCTCGATGGCGCTCCTCGTAGGGCTTGAGACGGCAAAGATGTTGGCTCTGCTCTCAGGAAAACCACTGATCGGCATCAATCATCTTGAAGGGCATCTCGCCTCTTCTTGGTTGAATGCAGAGAATCGCCAGCGCTGGACGTTTCCGTTGCTCGCCCTGTCTGTGTCCGGAGGTCATTCCGAGCTGATTCTCGCCAAAGAAGATGGGACGTATGAGCATCTTGGTGGAACACGTGACGATGCGGCGGGGGAGGCATTTGATAAGACGGCAAAAATGATGGGGTTGCCTTATCCAGGTGGACCGCAGATCGCTGCACTTGCGGAGCGGGGTCGTCCTGGGAAGTACGCGATTCCTCGTCCAATGCTTGATGACGACACGCTCGACTTCAGTTTTAGCGGGCTCAAAACAGCCGTACGAGTGCTGCTCACGAAAGAGGGTGACCAGATTCTTGGGAGCGAACAGACACGTGCCGACTTAGCTTGTGAAGTGCAGCAAGCGATTATCGATGTATTGGTCGAAAAAACCCGTCGGGCGATCGAGCGTTCCGGCGTCCGATCCGTTGTCTTGGTTGGTGGGGTTTCTGCAAACACAGAACTCCGTCGTCAGCTGGGGGAGATGATTGACCAGCGGTTTTCCGGCGTTGCTTTTCTGCCTTCTGATCGAGCGTACATCACCGATAACGCCGCGATGATTGCAGCCGCTGGCGTATGGCGGTTGCAGCGCGGTGAAACACATGATCCGTTAACGCTCGATCTTGATCCTGAACTTCCGCTATGATCTTTACTGCTCAGCTCTCGTCAATTCAAGGGTGGCGAGGTCTCTTTGATCGTCTTGCGGACGTGCTTCGTCCCGGGATGATTCTGGCGCTTTCTGGTCCATTAGGAGCTGGGAAGACGACGTGTACACAAGAATTGCTCGCGTGGCTTGAGGGACGTGTACAAGCCAAAAGCCCGACCTTCGCTTTATTGCGGGTGTATCCGGTTGAGCGCGCACCCTTTCAGCGATTGGTGCATATTGATGCGTACCGCTTGGAGCGACCAGAAGATGCTCAAGTGCTTGCGCTTGAGGAGGAATTAGAACAGCCAGGAACGCTCGCGGTTATAGAGTGGCCAGAACAGATGGTGGAGGCGCTCCTGCGCCATGCCGAGCGAACGATTTGGCTCACGATTACCCCCACGGAAACGGAAGAGCGAGTGGTGACGGTTGAATATCGAGGATGAAAAAAGAGGCTAGGCCTCTTTTTCGGTGGTTGTAGGCGCTGTTGGCGCAGGGGCGGCGACGGGTTCTTCTTCATCATATGCGCCGCTTGCTACGGCGAGCACCTCGTCAACGCTCGTGAGTCCGTCGAGTGCTTTGAGCAATCCATCTTGCGCCATGGTGATCATCCCATCAGCGATCGCTACTTGTTCGATCTCGAATTCTGTCGAGGTTCCTTTAAGCACCATCTCTTCGAGTTTAGGGGTGATCGTAAAGATTTCGTAGATACCGACGCGGCCTTTAAAGCCGAAGCCGCCACAGCCGTCACAGCCCGGTGTTTTGCCGGCATCGAAAAACGCCAGTTTTTCTAAGTCAACGGTGATTCCCGCGACGGGGGAGATCGCTTTGAGGATGCTGGTGACATGCTTGCGCTTCGAGAGGGGGAGTTCTGCCGGGACTTTGCACTTTGGGCAGAGACGTCGCACCAGACGTTGACCGATCACCGCATTCAGGGCCGGTGAGAGGAGGAACGGTTTAACGCCCATGGACAAGAACCGCGGAATGCTGCCGGCGGCGCTGTTGGTGTGGATCGTGGAGATCACCAAGTGCCCGGTGAGGGCGGCCTGAATCGAGATCTCCGCCGTTTCGAGGTCGCGGATTTCTCCCACCATCACAATATCAGGATCTTGACGCAAAATAGATCGAAGACCAGCGCTGAAATCGTAGTGTTTGCTGTGTTCAATCTGGCTTTGGTTGATCCCTTCCAGCTTGTATTCGATCGGATCTTCGAGCGTGATGATTTTTACCTCGGGGGAGTTGAGTTTTTTAAGCACGGCGTAGAGCGTCGTTGTTTTTCCGGATCCTGTTGGACCCGTGGTGACGATCATGCCGTTCGGCTTCCCGATTTGCTCAAGGAGACGTTCAAGCGCTTTGCCACGAATGCCGAGGTTATCAAATTCAAGAGCGATCGCTTTTGGTCGCAAGAGACGCATGACGACGGATTCTCCGAACGCTGTTGGCAGAAAGCTGACACGAATGTCGATCTTTTCCGTCGAGAGATAGATGGTGATACGCCCGTCTTGAGGGACGTCTTCGACGTTGATTTTGACCCCCGAGAGCAGCTTGAGACGAGCGATGATCTGCTTCCAGGTATCTCGAGGCAGATCGGCAGCATCACGAAGCAGGCCGTCGATGCGAAACCGGAACTTGACCTTGGTTTCTTCCGCTTCAACGTGGATATCGGACGCATTGGTACGCAGCGAGATCGGAAGAGCGTCGTGTAGGGAAAGAGTGTCTTCGCCTGTGTAGAT
>CALBSL010000058.1 GCA_937968025.1 uncultured bacterium | reverse complement strand
ATAAGGATAGGATTGTGGTTGCTCCTGACGGGTATGCTCCAGAGGCTTTCGCTCACGTGCCTTCAAGAGAAGGTGTACGTAAAGAGTTGGGTTGGAAGAAAGATGAGGTTATTTTTATCTACACGGGGGGCTTATTCCCTTGGAAGGGAGTCGACCGAATCGTGTCTTGGTGGCCAAGCGAAGATGGACAGAGTAGGCTGATTATTGTCGGCGGTAGCGAGGAGGAGCGCAAACGTATTCGTGCCCTCTCTTCTTCTTCACGAATCGAGATCTTGCCACCGGTGCCGGCTTGGCAAGTACCCCGTCTATTAATGGCGGCTGATGTTGGTGTTTTGCCTACCCATCCGGGTTATGATATTGGTAGATTGCACACGTCTCCTCTTAAATTATTTGAATATTTGGCGGCTGGACTTCCTGTCTTAGCCTCCGATGTTCCGACTTCACGAGAAGTCGTGGACGAGCAGCTTGCGCAGTTTTTTTCTGATCAACCCTCGTTTTTACGAGCGTTAAAATCCTTAAAGGAGGGATTTTTATCGGATGAGATCTCGGAGCGAGCCAAGCAACTCGCGCAAAACTATACGTGGCAGCAGCGTGCTGAAAAAATTCGTACCTTACTTCATCGCGTGAGTACATAGGCTCACGTTTCCCATTCTATGTGTGGCATTGCGGGTTTTATAGGCGAACGACAACCTGAATTATTAAACAAGATGGGTGAGCGAATTGCGCATCGAGGACCGGATCAGCACGGTCGTTTTGAGGATGATTATTTTTCTGTCATCCACGCTCGATTGGCGATCATCGACCTTTCTGAAGCGGGGCGTCAACCGCTGCATTCGGCTGATGGAAGATATGTCTTGGTGTATAACGGTGAGATTTATAACTACGAGGAACGACGTCGTGTGTATGAAGCACGAGGTTACTCGTTTCGAACGCAGACTGATTCAGAAGTGTTGCTTGCCAGTATGGAGCTTGCGCAGCTTGCTGATCTGCATGAGCTTCATGGAATGTTTGCGTTTGTTATCTGGGATCGACAGGAACGTTTTTTGTACGCCAGCCGTGATCATTTAGGGATTAAGCCGTTATATTATGCCGTGCGTGGATCAACTCTTGCGTTTGCTAGCGAGATAAAAGCTTTGCTCGTTTGGACGGGTTCGTGTCGAGTTGAGCCTATTTCTCAACGGCAGTATGTTGCCTTCGGATTTATTCCTGAAGAGCGAACTATCTTTGAAGGAATCCTCGCTTTTCCACCTGGAAAGTTGGGTATTTGGCAGGGAAGTGCGTGGACATGGAAGGAATACGACCAAAGTACTTCTCAGCAGCAAGTGACCCCTTTGGATGTTCTGCGAGATAGAGTTTGCGAGAGTGTTAGACGCCAACTTATTTCCGATCGGCCGGTAGGATTGTTTTTGTC
>CALBSL010000057.1 GCA_937968025.1 uncultured bacterium | reverse complement strand
ACTGGAGTTCAGACGTGTGCTCTTCCGATCTGACTTCCGCGGCGTGTCGGATCGTGTGATCGATGCGCAGGGCAACGCCTCATTCGGCTTCCGTGAACACATCGCTTTCCCAGAAATTCGCACCGACGAAGTCGAGCGTCTCCACGGGCTCCAGGTGACGGTGGCCACGACGGCCGGCTCTAAAAAGGTTGGCAAGCTGTTGCTCTCGAGCCTCGGCTTCCCATTCCACAACGCCTAATTCTCTCCCTATGGCAACGCAGAATCAAATCGCCAAGTCCAACCGCGCGCCGAAATTCTCGACGCGTCAGGTCAATCGCTGCTGGCGCTGCGGTCGTAAGCACGGCTATATCCGCTTCTTCAAGCTCTGCCGTATCTGCTTCCGCGAACTCGCGAACCGGGGTGAGATCCCTGGCGTCACCAAGTCCAGCTGGTAATTCTCTCACGTATGTTCACAGATCCAATGGCGGACTTCTTGACCCGCATCCGGAACGGTGCCGCCGCTCATCATGAGACGGTCTCAGTTCCAGGGTCCAAGATGAAACGCGCGGTCGCGGACATCCTCGTGCGCGAGGGGTTCCTGGACCGTGTCGAAGAGCAGGCCGACGGCGCTAAGAAAACGCTGATCGTCACGCTCAAATATCAGGGGAAAGTGCCGATGATTCGCTCGATTCGTCGCATTTCAACTCCAGGTCGACGTGTGTATAGCAAGTCGTCCGACCTTGCACCGGTTCTTTCCGGTCAAGGTATCCTCATCGTTTCGACCTCGGTCGGATTGATGACTCATAAAGATGCTCGCCGCCGTAAACTCGGTGGGGAAGTCGTCGCTGAAATCTACTAATATGTCTCGTATTGGGAAAAAGCCTGTCCTGCTTCCTGCTGGCGTCGATGCCACGGTTGACCAAGGGCTTGTGACCGTCAAAGGTCCAAAGGGAACGCTCGTCGTTCGCCTCGCGGACGATGTCTCGGTCACGTCTGAGGCAGATCCACGCGCCCTCGTTGTTTCCGTTAAGCACGAAAACAACGTGAGCGAACGCGCTCTCTGGGGGCTCTTCCGTCAGCTTTTGCAGAACGCCGTCGAAGGCGTGCAGAAGCCATTCGAAAAGTCTCTCGAGTTCGTGGGAGTTGGATACAAGGTGGCGCTTGAAGGCCGAACGGTGATGATGGACCTCGGGTTCTCACACCGCGTACCATTCGTTCTTCCTGAAGGAATGGAAGCGAAGGTCGACAAGCAGATCCTTACGCTCACGGGTATTGATAAGTACCTCGTGGGAGAAACGGCTGCGCGTATTCGCCGCATCCGACCACCTGAGCCTTACAAGGGCAAGGGGGTGAAGTACACGGACGAAGTCATCCGCCGCAAGGCTGGTAAGACCGCCAAGTAACCACTGATATGTCTACTTTCTCTCGCATGTCGAATGCGTTCCGCCGCGTCTTGCGCGTTCGCGCCAAGATTTCCGGAACGGCTGCACGCCCACGCCTCGCGGTGGTGCGCAGCTTGAAGCATATCTCGGTTCAGGTGATCGATGATACGTCTGGTAAAACGATCGCGTCCGCATCGGACAAGGATCTCAAGGGGACGAAGCTCGAAAAGGCTACCGCCGTCGGCAAGCTCATCGCTGAGCGTGCAAAGGCAAAGGGCATTTCCGCGGTCGTCTTCGATCGTCGGGATAAGCAATATCATGGACGTGTTCGCGCAGTCGCCGAAGGTGCTCGCGAAGGCGGCCTTCAGTTCTAACCTATGTCTGAAATGAATCCTCAAGCAGCTCCATCTACGGATGCGAAGCCAGCCGCTCCTCAGACCAGCGCTCCACAGGGCAACCGTTTTAACGGTCCTCGTGGCATGGGCGGTCGTGGTGGAATGGGTCGTGGAGGCATGGGTGGACGTGGCGGTCAGGGTGGTCGTGGTCAGGGTGGTCGCGGCGGTGATCGCCGCGGTCCACGTCGTGATGGCGACGTCCCAGCCGAAGCAGATTACACAGAGAAGAACCTCGAAGTCGCTCGCGTGACGCGTGTGACCAAGGGTGGTAAGCGCATGCGCTTCCGTGTTCTCTCGGTGATCGGCAACCAGAAGGGCCGTGTCGGCTTTGGCCAGGCGAAGGGCGTTGACGTTGCTGGTGCAACGGCAAAGTCCACCGCACAGGCTCGCAAGGCCCTCATCACGGTTCCTATGATCGACGGAACGATCCCACACGAGATCACCGCTAAGTATCGCGCCGCTGTGGTCCTTCTCAAGCCAGCACCTAAGGGTACTGGAGTGAAGGCCGGTGGAGCGATCCGTCCGGTGCTCGAACTCGCCGGCGTCCAGAACATCGTTTCGAAGATGCTTGGCTCCAGTAACAAAACCAATAACGTGAAAGCAACCATGCTCGCTCTCAAGCAGCTTCGTCTCCCGATGAAGAAGGCTGAGAACCAGAAGGAAGCTCCTCGCGCAGAATCCTAATCTATGTCCATCGCATTGCACACGCTTTCCGCTACGGAAGGCTCTCGCACCAAGTCGTTCCGCGTCGGTCGCGGAAACGGGTCTGGTCGCGGCAAGACGGCTGGCCGTGGAACCAAGGGTCAGCGCTCGCGTTCGGGTGGTCGCAACAAGCTTCGCCTCAAGGGGTTGAAGCAGATGTTGCTCTCCTTCCCAAAGAACCGCGGGTTCCAGAGCCGCTACGACAAGGCTCGCACGATCACGCTCGCTCAGCTCGAAGTCCTTGCTGACGGTACGCTTGTCTCTCAAGACACGCTCCGCCGTGCAGGTCTCGTGCTCCGCACGGATCGTTCGGTCAAAATCGTTGGCAACGAAGGTCTCACGAAGAAGCTCACGGTTCGTGGGGTGCTCGTGACGGCCGGCGCCAAGGCAGCCATCGAAAAGGCAGGCGGCAAAGTCGCCGGTCGCAAGCCAAAAAAGGCGTCTTAATTCCCGTAGGTGACGTACGAACGTCTATACTATGTGGGATAAGCTCAAAAACGCATGGCAGGTGAAAGAAGTGCGCAATGGATTGCTCTTCACACTCGCGTTGATCATCGTGTTCCGGCTAGCGGCCAACATTCCGCTCCCTGGAATCGATCTCGTCGCGCTCCAAGCCTTCATTGAAGGCAACCGAGCGCTCGGGTTGCTCAACCTGTTTGCAGGAGGCACCATTCGCAACTTCAGCATTGTGGCGATGGGGGTTGCGCCCTACATCACCGCCTCGATCATCATTCAGCTTCTCGGCATGATCTTCCCAAAGGTCGAAGAGATTCAGAAAGATGGGGAAGCGGGTCGTCGTCGCATCAACCAGTGGACACGCTTGCTCACGGTGCCGCTCGCTATCATCCAATCCTTTGGCTTGATCGCGATTATGCGCCAGTCGGCCGTGCCTATTCTGACGAATCGTGATCCGTTTCATCTTCTCACGATTATTGCAACGCTCACGGCGGGAACGATGTTTGTGGTCTGGTTGGGTGAGTTGATCCAGGAAAAGAAAGTCGGAAACGGCATGTCGATCTTGATCGCCGCCGGTATCTTGGCTGACCTTCCTTCGCAGCTCTCGCAATTTACAGCGACCTTCAACACGTCAGGAAACTGGTTGCCGCTCATTTTGTACGGAGCCGCGGCTGTCGCGATGATTCTCGGTATTGTCTTCATTACCGAAGGTCAGCGCAATATCCCGGTTCAGTATGCACGCCAGGTTCGTGGGGGGAGCGCCGCTTCATCGCTGCCTCTCCGTGTGAACATGGTGGGGGTGATCCCGATCATCTTCGCGATCTCGCTTCTGCTCTTCCCAACGCTCATCGCCCAGTTCTTGATTGCGGCGAAGACGACGTGGATTGCTGACGGGGCTCGCTGGGTGATTGCTACCCTTCAAGATCAACGTATTTACGGAACGCTCTATCTCCTTCTGACCGTTGGCTTTACCTACTTCTACACCTCAATCGTGTTCCAACCGGAAAAGATTGCGGAAAATCTGCAGAAGCAGGGAGCGTTTGTCCCGGGCATTCGTCCAGGGCAAGCGACCGCCGCCTATTTGGGGGAGGTGATCGAACGGATTACGCTTGGAGGAGCGCTCTTCCTTGGCGTGATCGCCGTGCTCCCACTCGTCGCGCAAGCGATTACGGGGACGCAGGTGCTCGCCCTTGGAGGTACGTCGGTACTCATCGTGGTGTCGGTGGTCATCGAATCCGTCAAACAGATCGAGGGCCAAGTCACCATGCGTCAGTACGACGCGTACTAAACACACAACCAGCCTTTGGGCTGGTTTTGTGTTGGAAAAGCTTTTATATTAGCCAAAAACCATCGATCTTCCCTTGACAAAACCGTGTTTTTTTGCTAGGATGGAGGACTATTCTATGAAGATTGTGATGCTTGGTCAGAAGGGCTTGCCGGCCCGTTCTGGCGGAATTGAACGCCACGTTGAATCCCTCGCCAAGGGGATGGTTGAGCGTGGGCATCAGGTGATCGTCTTTGGGCGACGCTGGTACGTGGGCGACATGACCGCGCCACACGGGATTGAGCAGCGGTTCTCGCCCGGGATCCATACCAAGCACCTCGATGCGATTTCGCACAGTTTTACCGCGCTCTGGCAATCTCGCGCCCTTCGTCCAGATATTCTCCATATTCACGGTGTTGGGATCGCGTTGCTCGCGCCACTTGCTCGTCTCCTCTTGCCTCGTACGAAGCTTGTCGTCACGTTTCACTGTATGGACCGCCGCTTTAGCAAGTGGGGGTGGTTCGCTCGGACGATGTTTCATTTGGGAGAGTGGTTGACCTGTTTCTTCGCTCATGAGGTGATTACGGTTTCCCAGGAGCTCGCGCAGTATTGCGCGACCGAGTACGGCCGACGTGCCCACTATATTTCGCACGCCTTTGCCCAAGAGACGGCTCCGGTGAAGGATATCGCCGAACGTGAAGCAACGGTGTCTGGCCTTGGTCTCACGCCGTATCGATACTTCTTGTTCGTGGGGCGTTTGCTACCACACAAGGGCGCGCATCGTTTGCTCGAGGCGTTTGCCTGGGCAAAGGCTCGCTATCCCGTAGCGTTTTCTGATGCCGCGGTTGCCCTTGTGGGAGGCGCTTCATTTACGGATGCCTACGCCCAAGAAGTGCTCCAACAGGCAGCTGGGATTGAAGGGGTGCGAGTGCTCGGCGAACGTTTTGAGCATGAGCTCTCAAGTCTTCAGTCTTGTGCCCTCGCCCACGTGTTCCCAACGACGGAAGAAGGGCTTTCGCTTGCGGTGCTTGAAGCAGCGCATTCTGGTCGTCCGGTGATTTCTCACCAGCTTCCTGCTAACGAGGAAGCGACGGGTGGACACGCCTTTTCGCTCGATGCGTGTTCTGTTGAAGCCTTGGGTATGGGGTTGTACCACGTCCTCACGCTTCCAGAGTCAGAACGTCAGGCGCAAGGGAAGGCTCTTCAAGGCTACGTTGCCTACGCCTACAGCGCTCAAGCCAATACCGACCGACTTGATCGGTTGTATCGCTCGCTGGTGGTCGGAGATGAGGCCTTGGTCACCTGTTTACCGGGTTCAGCCTACAAAATGGCGGCATAAGCCGCTTTTTTGTGTATTTCTTGTGGTTTTTAGGGGGATGTGCTAGGCTATGCCCAATCCAGGGAGTCGTGTCCCTGCATCCTCGTTCCTTCCTTCGTGTTCCCGTGGGTGCTCGATCGGTTCGGCGATCGCCATCATGTTTTCTCTTCTTGAATCGTATCACGTCTATCGCGTACGATCTGCTCATGACGAGCAGGCGTTTGCCCGTCTTTATGATGCCTACGTTGAAGCGATTTATCGCTTTGTTTACGTAAAATTATCGTCAAAAGAGCAGGCGGAGGACGTGACGGCGGAGGTGTTTTTGCGGCTCTGGCAGGCGCTTCAGCGCGGCCAAGAAGTCCGCCATGTGCGTGGATTGCTCTACAAGATCGCTCGAAATTTGATTATTGATACCTATCGCAAGCGAGGAGCGACCCCAGATCTCACGAGTGTAACGTTTTCCGGGGACGACTCGTCTTCTGATAGTGAGACCCTCTCGGATCGCGGCACTGGATCGCGATCGATAGAGGCAAAAGCGGATCTTGGGCTCCTGCTCGATCAGATCGGTCAGCTCAAAGATGATTATCAAGACGTCCTCACGCTTCGGCTGATGGATGATCTCTCGTTTCAAGATATCGCTGAGATTTTAGGGAAAGAGGTGGGGGCGGTACGCGTTCTGCATCATCGAGCGTTAAAAGCGCTCCTTCGACGGCAGCAAGGGCAGGATAGTCCTTCTTCTCATGACTAAGCGCCAACTCACAACAGCTCAAAAGCTGATGAGAGACACGCGGCGCCACATCCGACCGGATGGGGCCTGGGTTCTGCGTACCCGTCACGAGCTCCTCAAAACGGTGCGTCGTGATGCGTTGCGTTGCCCGCCTGTATCATTCAAAGAGCGTTGCAAAGCGCTCATTTTGGCGTTCGTGCCTCGCACAACCGTTGATCTCCTTCGTGGTCCGGTGATGGCAGCGGTCTCGGTGATTGGGATGGTTCTCGGCGGGTCGTTAGCGAGCGTGTCCGCGGCAGAGCGGTCCATTCCGGGTGACATCCTCTATCCCGTGAAGCTTGCCGCCGAACAGGCGCGGCTCCTCCTGGAAACGGAGCAGCCAAAGAAACTCCAATTGAAAACCGAGTTTGTGGGTCGTCGGGCCGAAGAAATGAAGAAGATCGCCACGACGACAGACGTGTCAAAGCGTTCCGAGCGTATTCGTGAGGCGGCCGACATCATGAAGAAGAACCTTGATACGGTAAAATCTGAACTCCACACGGTTGCTGCAGAAGAGGGGTCGGTCCAAGCGGTCGAGGTTGCTAAGAGTATTGATAAGATGAGTGGCCAGGTGTCTCAAGCGGTCAAAGAGGTGCGCGACCTCGTTCCGGACGATGCGAAGAGCGAAATGAACGAAGTGCAAACCGCGGCTGTCACGACGAGCGTCAAAGCGGTGCAGGTCATGATCGAAAAAAGCGATGACCCTGGCGTGAAAGAGATTGTCAGCACGGACGAGCTCAAACGTTCTGTCGAAGAGAAAGTGCTGGGTCTTGAAGAGGGGATCGCCGATGCGACACAGAAGGTAGCGAACGTGAAGCAGGCGTCGATCGATGCCGGTCAGGACCCGACGCCGGTCGCTATCGGATCGCCGACGACAACCGGGTCTGAGCTTCTCCGCACCTTGCAGGACCCGATCGATCAGCTGAAGGCGGCGAAAGAATCCCTTGAGGCGACGAAACAGTCTCTCGAGAAACAGGACTTACAACAGGTGAAGCAAACGCTCGGTGAGGCGGTCAAAGCGATCAGTGCGGCGGAGAAAGGGATCGCGGCGATCGTGCCTGAGCCAAAGCTGCTTGATGGCCCAACCTCAACGCTCATCACGCCAAGCTCAACCATGGTTACCCCGAGCTCATCGAGTGTGACGGTTTCCTCAACGACGGCACACGTGACAACAACGCAGACAGGAACAAGTTCCTCGACGTCGGCTTCGGCTGATGGTCGCTAGGGGAGGGCCTGCGCCTTCTCCCATTCGACAGGGTATCGATGATCGTGTCATGGATACCCTGCAGGATGAGGAACAAACTTCCTGCCTCGTGTTCGAACCTCTTTGGTCTGATTCACTAAAGGTCGAGCCCTGCCCGCGAGGGGAGGGGAATTGGATCGTTACTCATTCTCACATTCATGTCTTGTTCCGAAGAAAAACTCGCCCTTTTTCTCCGGGACGAACCCCAAAAGGTTCTCTATTTATGGGTCAATTTACCAAAAAGTTGGTCTCGACAGTCGTGACCATGTCCACGGTCCTCTCGTCTGTGGGTGTCGGCGCGTTCGCGGTTCCATCCGTGGCGTCTGCTGCTACGCTCATGAACGGTGACCTCATCAAGGCATCCGGTCCTGCTGTCTATTACTTCTTCAACAACAAGCGCTACGTCTTCCCAAACGAAACGACGTACCGCTCGTGGTTCGCGGATTTCTCCGGTATCCGCACGATCTCTGACTCGGAACTCTCGGCGATCATGATTGGTGGCAACATCACCATCCGCCCTGGTACCAACCTCATCAAGATCACGACGGATCCAAAGGTGTACGCTGTCACTCGTGGTGGCGTCTTGCACTGGGTTGAATCGGAATCCGTTGCTACGTCGCTCTACGGCTCGAACTGGGCCCGCCGCGTCGTCGACGTTCCTGACCAGCTCTTCGTGAACTACTCGGTTGGTGCTTCCGTTGCTACGGCAGTCCACCCAGACGGTTCCCTCGTTTCCATGGCAGGCTCTTCCGATCGCTACGTGATCTGGAATGGTCAGCGCCGCATGATCTCCGAATCCGCCTTCGCGGCGAACATGTTCAACGCAATGAACGTGCTCCCAACGACGATCTCGTACCCAATGGGCGCGAACGTCACGACGCGTGAAGCAGAACTCGCAGATGCAGTGGTTGGTGGTGGTTCCACGACGCCAGTCTCTGGCTCCGTGACGGTCTCCTTGGCTTCGGATACGTCCCCAGCTATGGTGGTCCCAAAGAATGCCCACAACGTGATGTTCACGAAGGTGAACCTCATGGCTGGTACGGCTTCGACGGTGACGTCCCTCAAGTTCCGCCGCGTCGGCGTCGGTCTCACGACTGACTTCGACAACGTCTACCTCTACAAGGCAGACGGCACGCGCCTCACGAGTGGCCGCACCCTTTCCTCGTCTGACAACACGGTGACCTTCTCCGGTCTTAACCTCGCTATCGGTGCTGGCATGACGGAATCCGTCTACCTCTCCGGTGACATCGGTATTACTGGCTCTGAAGCAACGGGTGGTCAGCACGCGTTCGAAATCGCTGATGCAGGATCGGTTGTTCTCTCTGGTACGGGCACCGTCGCCGGTTCCTTCCCAGTTCGTGGCAACGCGATGACGATTGGTACGGCCTCCGTGGCTCGTGTCGACGTGATCGACGGTTCTGAACCAGCCAACCCACGTGTTGGTACGACCGATGCTGAACTTGCGAACTTCCGCCTCCAGGCGAACGGTTCCAACGACATCGAAGTCCGCCGCGTGACGTTGTACCAGGCAGGTACGGTCTCCAACTCTGATCTCTCCAACCTCCGCCTCTTCCAGGGGTCGACGCAGGTGGCTTCTGCCGCTTCCGTGATGAGCGATGGCAAGATCGTGTTGAACTTCACCACGCCTTTCGCAATTCCTAACGGCCAGTCCCGCACCTTCACCCTCCGCGGTGGTGTTGCAGGTCGCTCCAGCCGTACGATCCGCATCTACACGGAGTACTCCTCTGATGTGTACGCGGTCGACAAGGTCCAGAACGTGGGTGCTCAGGTCTGTGTAGACAGCAACACGAGCCCATGTAACGGTTCTTACGACGGTTCTAGCTCGACGACGACGAACGCTTCGTACTCCACGACGGAGGGTGGCCAGTTCACGATCACGTACAACGGTCCTGCTACGGCAAACGTTGGACGCGGTCAGAACGACGTTGTCTTCTATCGCTTCGCCATCACTTCTGGTTCCAATGAAGTCGAAGTCCGCAAGTTCAACTTTGCGGTGACGACGACGGTCTCTGGTATCTACGATGGCACGACGGAATTCCTCCGCGACATCAAGATCAAGGACGCCGATACGGGTGAGACGGTCGCTGGCCCTGTCAGCTGTACCTCTTCCTGTGCTGCTCCTGGATACCGCGCGTTCGACTCCGGTTCGGTGAGCGTTCGTTTGGCAGCTGGTCAGACGCGTAACTTCGTCATCACCGCTGACACCTCGAACAGCATCACGGACGGTTCCACGTACGTGTTCTCTCTTGGTAGCAACTCCGGCACGATCTTCGGATCCACGGATGTTCGCGTCACGTCTTCCGGTGAATTCTTGGCCACCAGCCAGATCTCGCCAAACACGACGGTGACGGGTAACACGATGACGGTCCGCACGCCAACGCTCAACGTGACGCTTGCTGGTACGCCATCCTCCGGTGTGTTCGTGAAGAACCAGGCGAACATCCCAGCAACGGGCTTCACGCTCACGGCTGGCTCCCAGTCCGCTGTCCGCATGACTTCCCTCAAGGTGACGGGTCAGGGTGACCTCAACGCCGGCGCCAGCTACACGGCTGCCGAACTCGACGATGTGGTCAACTCCTGTGGTCTCTACGATGGTGAAACCATGCTCGGTTCCCGCCAGTCGCCAAGCACGGATGGTACGATGACCTTCTCTGGTCTCAGCTACACGATCGCTCGTGGTGGCTCGAAGACGCTCGAAGTTCGCTGTACGTCCGACTCGACGATCTCGAACTCTTCTGGTGACCGCTTCTCGCTCGGTATCGCTGCTACAAGCGACATCTCGGCGCAGGACGAAGACGGCAACACCGTCACGCTCTCCTCGGTCCCAGCAAACTCCACGCCTTCTGTCTTCCAGACGGTTCGCGCCAACGGTACGGTCACGATCGCTGCAAACAGCCAGCCAGCTTCCACGATTCTCGTGGAGATCGGAAGAGCGTCGTGTAGGGAAAGAGTGTCTTCGCCTGTGTAGA
>CALBSL010000056.1 GCA_937968025.1 uncultured bacterium | reverse complement strand
TGCTCTTCCGATCTACATCTGGCGACTCCCGGCAGACTGGGTTGCTGATCGCTTCTTCATATCAGAAGATGAAGCCGATCTTGTTATCACAACGGCGACAAAAATCAGCGACGCCGGATACAGGGACCATTTCGTCGCCGATTATGTCGACGCAATCTTCACCAAAATCAACTCTGGTATGCTGACCAAAGACGCGATCAACGAAGGCTACAGACGCCTTCGGGAAGGATTCAACATTACAATCTGACCCCTGCTAGGCCGCATCCCCGAAAGGGGGTGCGGCTCATGGAGCGGTTAGTGCTCCACAGGAGAAACGCATGAATGAAGTAATCTACATTCTCGAACTTGCAGAAAAGCACACGATCTTCGGCCTGAACATGGTCGCCCTCGCGTTCTTCTTCTGCTTCTTCGCTGGTCTTCTGAAGCTCGTCGAGTGGATGATGAGTATCATATCTTGGGTGATCTCGTTCTTCACGAACGGAATCGACGACATCGTTTGGCGTCGTAAGATGGCGAAGCGATGGCGCAACCGCATAAACTAGGAGATACGGGCTTCGCTCAAGGCCGCATCCTCGCAAGAGGGTGCGGCCATAGGGACGCTCGGTCCCGCAATGGAGAAAGAAATAATGATCGTGACCCTCTTCACCGCAGGAATCCTCATTGTGGGGATTTCCGCAGCAATCGTCTCTTTGTTCGTTGACTAGCTCAACCATGTGAACTATTACGTCAGCATGTCAACAAACAAAGGAACACAAAATGAAGATCGAGCAATGGATTTCCCATATCGTCCATACTCCGATGCACGCCCTTCCGGTCGTGTACCGTAAACACAAGAAGCACATGAAGATCGCTTTTCTTCATAGCGACGTCATGCTGATGGGAATCGACGCATTCGGAGCTTGGGCTCTGATTGCACTCGGACCCCACGAAATGCACCTTTGCGGCGCAACCGGCGCCACACTCGCCGGTATCGCGTGCTTCTTCGAGTAACACACGTAGATCG
>CALBSL010000055.1 GCA_937968025.1 uncultured bacterium | reverse complement strand
CTGAAATGTTCCATCCTCTGCGTCAGAATCTCCCGAGCCTGCTTCCGATACCAAGAAACCATCTTCTCCTTGCTTTCAAAGGTCATCGTATTCGCTTCGCCAAGAAACAGAAGTTCTTTTTTCATTCCCCGCTTACGTTCCAAATGCTTGGTGATCCATTCCTTCTTGCGCTCAATGAGATTCTCAATACGAAATCGAGAAACAAAAATCGGCGCACGAACCACAAGCGTCGCATCAGGAGAAATCATGAGTGCGATAGATCTGCGACGAGAGCGGATGAGTTTGTAGGGGTGGGACATGGGGTGATTATACAATAAAACAAAGCGCGTAACTTTTGCTACGCGCTTCTTGAAAAATTTAAATCGAATTAAACCAAACCAACTCAGTTCGCCATGAGCTTGCTGATGACCGGAACAGCCTCCTCAAGTGCACGTCCGCGGTGGCTCAGAATTCCCTTCTGGATGTGGCCCTGCGATGCACCGTAGAAATCTACGAGCGGCATGTTGTAAAGCGTCGCATGAAAGATCGAAGAAAACGGATGACCTTTAATGCGCTTCTTGGTGGGCTTGATGCGGATGTTCCCCTCAAGCGTACCCCTGAATGAAAGAGGTTCGCCGACTGTCCCATCCACATTTACTCCGATGAGAACGACTTTGCTCACGAGGAGCGCATTGCGTTCGAAGCCTTTCAGCTTCCGCATGCAGTCAAGCGTGCGTGAAATGATTTCATCATCACTCATCGCCGGAGCGACAAGTTTTTTCGATGCACCATTCAAAGCCGGAACTTCGATCCCTGTCTCGTCAACAAGAATCATGAAACGAAAGCCACGCAGATTGCTCTGCGAAGCGCATTGTTCGGCGTAAGCACATGCAGTCGCAAGCGCTTGGTCGCCGAATGACGGAGTCTTCGGAACTTCAACACGAGCTTCGTTGATACCGAAGGTGTAAGGCTCGTAAACTGGAATCTTGTGGAAGCCGAGGTGTCGGCGGATTTCAGTGACATCTGCCTGGTTGGACCGAGGATAGACAAGGTTTGTTTTCATAGATATTTGAACTCCCTGTGGGAATTATATGCCTGATGAAAAAGGTGTCAATAAAAAAACCGACCGCGACACAAAGAGTGTAGCGGGCGGGCATAGAGAACGGGAACGAAAGATCAAATTTGAGAGTGAAAAGAGAGAAACG
>CALBSL010000054.1 GCA_937968025.1 uncultured bacterium | reverse complement strand
TGCTCGACCGACCGACGGAGAACCGGAGCGTCTACGGGCGCGGCGGGGTGTTCGAGCACTCGTACGGCTGGCACGACGTCGTGCGCTGGGCCTCCGCCGGAGTGAGCTTGCCGGTTTGAAATGGCTGGATATTGATTTTGAAAATCGTCTGGCCCATATCAGGCGGCAGCTTATTCCAAAGGAAGGCATCGTTGAGGATCTGAAGAACCACAAGGAACGGATCGTTGCGATCCCGGCGGTCGAGCGGGAGTACCACCACGTGGGTGTACGAGCAGCCGGAGCCCACGTCGCCCTACCTCATGGCGGTGAACATCGGGCGGTACGGCGAGTTCGAGTTCGAGGGCTCGGACCCTCCGATCGACGCCGTGTTCGCCCCGGAGCACCGTGCCGACTTCGACGTGGCCTTCGCCTACCGCGCCCAGCGCTCCGGCCGCCGGGACTGGAACCGGCGCCGGAACCGCAACCGGAACCGCAACCGGAGCCGGAACGGGCACCGGGGCCTGCGCCTGGGGCGCGGCCGGAGGGTTCCGGCGCTCTGCAGCCAGCTGGGCCTCCAGACGTCGGGCGGCCGCGATGGCCGCCTCGCGCGCTTGCGCCGAGGCCTCGAGCTGCGCACGCAGCTCCGCCTCGCGCCGACCCGCCTGGTAGGCGGGGGAGGAGGTGTCGGACGACTCGCTCCCGGAGGAGCTCGTCGTCTCGCGAGAGGGGGTCGTGGGCCCGTCCCCGTAGAGCGGGGAGCAGGCCGAAGTGAGAACAACCAGGAGGCGGGCGAAGAACTTCACGTGTGTTGCTTTCTCAGCTCGTCCAGTCCCCTGAACGAGCCGTGTGGGTTCGTTGTGGAGGAAAGAAGAGGAGGAGAAAAAGGCAGTTGAAGAACGTCATCGCTGACGTCTCGGGGTTCGCTGACGCTCGAGGTCGCGGAGCCGCTCGTCGAGCGCCCCTTGCTGACGCAGGAGCGCCCGAGCGGCGTTGCGCAGGCGCTCGACGTCGCCCCGTGAGGCGGCGGGTTCGCTCGGAGGGACGACCTGCCCGCTCTGGGGCGGGGTGCCGCCCACGGTGCCACCCCCTCCGTTCACGAGGAACGTGGTGGGTGGCGGCTGGTGGAAGTTTGAGTCGTACGACGTACGGTTGTACATCGACGTCCCCGCTTCAGGTGGGGCGAAGACGAATCCGCCGCCGCCCCCGTTGAGGTTCATGCCGGCTGCGACCGCTCCTGCCGGACCGGCCATCGGTGAACCGAAGCGGCCGCGGAGCTGCGGGTTCTGGGGCAGGTTGGCATACAGGCCCTGTTGGTTGGGGAAGATTCCCTGACCGCACGCCGCGAGGGCGTGGGCGAGGGCGCAGGCGAGGGCGCAGGCCACGAGGAGGCGGATGGCGATCTTCATCGTCCGCCCGCCTTGAAGATGCGGCCGCCCGGGAACGGGGCGATGCCACCGCCCATCCCTACCCCTCCGCCGTTGTTGCGGCGGAGGCGGTCGCCGAAGGTGGCATAGTCGACGCATCGCTCGGGCGCATCGATGAGGGCCGCCTGGCGTTGCGCATCGATCCACGCCGACCACATGGTCGGTGTGGCTTGCGCCTGAGAGCGAACGAGGTAGTCGTTCCACTCGCGCATGAGCCCGAGACATGCCCGCTCGATCCCCTCCGGGTTCTCGATGTCGGTGGACTGGTAGAGTCCGCCGACGCTGGTGGTCCGCACCCTGCCGTTGCCGGCGGGGGTGGGGACCGTGGCGTTGGTGCTCTGGACGAGCGGCATGCCGCATCCTCCGAGCCACAACGCCGACACGATGGCCATCGTCGCTTTAATGAGGTTCCGCATGGCGGAATCTCCTTCTGCACGCGATGCGTGCTTGTTGGTGTAAAGGACTTCTGTCGCAAGGGAAAAACCCTTCGAACAGGATGTCTCAGTATACCCGAAAACCGACGTTTTGTCAACCATGGCGAGAGATTTTCTGTGTATAGACGCCATACAGAGGTGCGTCATGCCCATTTTTCGCTCTATTGAGCGATTTTTCGTTTTGGTTCGTTTGACTAGTCATGGTTGACAAACGGCTGAATTCATGCCATAATACGCTATTCCCTCGACATGTTGTCTTGGGAAAGAACATCGACAATTGACACACGTGCCTATCCAAGGCACGGAGAAGAAGAGGGATGAACCATGAGCGACGATACGACTACGACTAAGGGTCGATCCGACAAGCGCGGCGACAAGGGCGCCCCGCGCGAGAAGCGCTTGGAGGATTCTCCCGCTGAAATTGCGGTGGGCCTCCTCCTTCGTCGCATCGGTGCGGCGGCGGGAGAGGGAGCGATCCGGATCCTTCCACCCAGGCTCAGAGACCAGATTCGCGACTACGCCAAGGGCAAGAACCTCAGCGGCGTCGTCACTGTGCTCGCTGAAGCCGCTACCCTCGCGGGTGGCGACGAAGAGATTCGCGGCGCCCTCGAAGGGATCGTCACCGGTCTCGGCAAGGGTGTCATCGGACTGAGTGGCGATGAGCTGCCGCAGAAGATGACGGAGTTCCTGGACGGAAGTCCGGACCTCAAGAAGCTCGCCGCGCTCGCCGCGGAGGGCAGGTTCATGGACGACCACAAGGTGTCGTACCTCATGGCCCTGTCCTACCTCGCCCCCGAAGACCAGGAGCGCCTGACGGCCATGATCGTCGCGCTGCCGCTTGGGATCGATCAGATCGATCTCGAGAAGGCCCGGTTCTCGCCGCGAGAGCTCAAGGCCACGGCGAGCATGATCCTGCACCTGACGCCTGAAACGGCGGGCAAGTACTTCGTCGCCCGCTTCAAGAAGGCGGACTCGAAGGCGCAGGATCTCGGCAACAAGGCTGATGCAGCCATCACCCAGCTCCGCGCCGCCCTCGACAAGATCTTCGCGCTCAAGCCGGGAGAGCGCCCCCTCGAGGAGCGTCTCCGCGAAGGCGCGAACATCCAGCTCGCCGCCACCGATACGTTCGCCGCAGCGAAGCAGCTGAGCGTCACCAACCACCGGCCGAAGGGCTTTGGTGGTTGGGTCTGGCACATGCTCGTCTGGCCCTTCCGCGCCGTCTGGCGCTTCATCACCCTCTGAACAGCCTCAAGAAAGTCGCAGGTTCAAATGGAAGTATGGTTGAAGTCGTTCTTGGACAAGCTCGTTCCTCTCCTCGTCGCCCTGGCGGCGGGGGAGAAGGGGCGGGAGCTCGCCGTCCTCGCGCAGCAGTTGCTCGCGCGGGCCAAGCGGGTCTCCCTCATCGCGGAGGTGATCTGGAGGAGCTGGATCCTCTTCGTCACCGTCAAGATCAGGAAGGCCTTCCTCGTCTGGTCCCTCCTGCCCACGTTGCTCACGGCGATCATCATCGCTTCGGCGCAGCGCTGGTGCGGCGGACCGTTCGCGGTCCCGACCTGGATCTACCTCTGGCCGCTCGCGGCCGGATTCGTCATCGTCCGGGGCATGGCTCAGGTCGCGTCTGACGCGCCTCGGGCCACGGTCCCGGCGGACCTCTTCGACGGTCGCCTCGGTGACGCCAAGCTCGCTTCCGCCTACACGCCGGAGGAGCTGCTCCGCGAGTTCAACCACGCCGGGCACCGTCCCGAGCAGACGATCATCATCGATCTGACGCGGGCATCGACCGCGCGGCAGAGCGGGCAGGCCATGCTCGATCCGAACGAGCTCGCACGCCTGACGGCGGAGCGGGATCGGTTTCAGGCGGAGCTGGATGCGCGCCGCGCTTTCGAGCGCGAGCTGTACCGCCGTCCGGCGATGCAGCCGCTCATGAGCGCGGAACAGCTGGCAGAGGCGCTTGCGCCGTACCAGCCGCTGGACCGCTCGCCGCTCCGGCACCTCAAGGGGATGGCCTACGAGCTTCTGCTCGTGGCCGTCCTCATCCTCGGTGCCGACCTCTCGCTCGGCACGTACGCCTTCCAGAACGATGGCGTGAACCTCCTCTTCCCGATCCTCATCGGGCTGTGCGGGTTCGCGACCCTCCTCCTCTGGTCGGCAGCGTACTGGGTGGGCGTCGTGCTCCCTGCGGAGGGGTTCAACGCCGTCACCGCCTCATCGGCGCGCCCGATCACGGCCCTCTACCACCTTATCGCGCGCATCCTGCCCGAGGTCGACGAGAAGAACGTCGAGTCGATGTTCGGGCGGTTCAGCGGTTCGCTGGTGGCGAGCATCCGCACGCAGCTCGAGACCTTCGGCAAGCTGTCGCGCGTCAAGATCGCGGCATTTTACACCATCGGCCTCGTGCTCCCGCACTTCTTCGTGGCGTTCGCCGTCATCGTGACGGCGGCGGTCATCGGATCGGCGCGAGGGAACAAGGAGATCGAGGGCCTCGACACGAAGAAGGAGCAGCAGGACGACGCCGTTCGGCTGCAGAAGGTCCTCTCGTGGGGCCTCGCCGTCGTCCTCTCGACGATCTTCGTCCTGACCTTCGCGCGCGAGGCGTTCATCGGTCTGCTCATGTGGATCGTCACGCAGATCGATGCCATCCTCCACCCGCTCTCTCGTCTGCGCATGCAGATCGACTGGGGCGGGGGGTTCGCTGCCCGCAACCTCATCGCCCTCGTTGTCGGCCTGGTACTGCTGTACTACGGACTCGACTGGTCCAAGGGCAAGGGAACGTACCAGCCCAAGCTCGGAGTGGCGCTCGCCGTCTTCGGGGCCATTCTGGTGGCGAACCTCTTCATTCGGATCCCATACCTGGTGGAGACCTCCACCATCCAAGGGGTCCGGTCCGCCCTGGCCTGTCCGCTGAGCGAGTACGCTCAGCCGAGCACCCGGGTCCCCGAGCCCGAGGTGGTCGTGGCCCCCACCGCTCCTTCCTCCACCGTGTCGACGCCCGTCGTCACGGCCTCCCCCGAGAGCGCCACGCCCGCCTCCGCGCCTTCCCGGCCGCGGACACCGCGTCGTCGTTCGCCTCATCGTGGGGTGAGCGGCATCTACGTCGCCGCGGCTGGGCGGTCGCTGGGGTGTGACGCAAGTCGTCTCGCCCCCTGCGGTAATCACCGCGATCCGGAGGACGTCAGCGCCCTCCGCGCCGCCTGCCTCTGCCGGTGACGCTCCCAAGCCCCAAGGGTTCCTCCCTTGGGGCGTTTTCATTTCAGAGATGAGGTGATACGCTTTTTTTATGAAACTGTTCTCTGACTTTCGCGAGTTTGTTGCTCGTGGCAACGTCCTCGACTTGGCGGTTGGGGTGATTCTAGGTGGAGCTTTCGGCAAGATCGTCACCTCGTTTGTGAATGATTTGGTGATGCCTCCGATTGGTTTTGTGTTGCAGCGGGTTAATGTTCGTGATCTTGGCCTGGTACTCGTGCGTGATGGTTCCGGCGCTCCCGTGGTTTCGATCGGCTACGGCAACTTTTTGCAAAACGTGTTCGAGTTTTTAATCATCGCTTTAGCCGTGTTTCTGTTGGTACAAGCCATCACTCGCTTGCGACGTACACAGAAGGCTGAGCCTGCGGCACCCCCGGCTCCTCGCGAAGATCTGGTGCTCTTGCGTGAAATTCGCGACGCGCTGCAGAAGTAGAGGGCGCATTCGCTCGAGCGTAAGATCTTTGGTATACTAGCGGTATCTCTATGCCTCGTTCTTTGTCCACGCGACGTCCAAGCTCGTCCGCACGAAAAGCCCCCGCCCGTTCTCCTCGACCCGCGGCTCGTGCTACGCGTGATACGGCAGCACTATCAGCGCACGAAGACGCTTCCATGCCGCTCCCATCGTTTAGTGACGTGCTGTTTCAGCAAGGATTGCTCACCCCTGATCATAAGCGAGGTCTTATTCTCGCGCATGCACACGCCCGTCATGCTCGGCCAAAAGTTCGGCACTGGGTCTATATTTCGAGCGTCGCCTTTTGTTCTGCGCTCCTACTGATGGGGTGGTGGTTTACCGTGGGCGATTGGGTTCGCGCCCGAACGCAGCTTGTGGATACGAGCATGCTCCAGCGTCAGATCGGCGTTGAATCTGCTCGTCTCGAGCAGGCGTACCTCTCTCCCAATCCAATTGAAACGACTCCTGAGATCAAAAAATAGTCCCAAACTCGCTCCACGGAGCGAGTTTTTGTTCGGGGAAAAAGGGGTTGACAGATACGCTGTTCGAGAGCGGGCGGAAGCGCTAGTATAAGCCCTGTTATGAGCGAACCACTGCAACCGAGCGCCTTGTCTGGACGGCTTGAGCCGCGCGCCCTCGTCGACGAGATTCAAACGTCGTTTTTGGACTACGCGATGTCCGTGATTGTTGATCGCGCCCTCCCTGATGCCCGTGACGGATTAAAGCCTGTTCATCGACGTATTTTGTACACGATGTGGCGGATGGGCCTCCGTGCAAACACGAGCTTTAAGAAAAGCGCTCGTATTGTTGGTGAAGTGCTTGGTAAGTATCACCCGCACGGTGACACGGCGGTCTATGATTCCATGGTGCGTATGGCGCAAGATTTTAGCATACGCTACATGCTCGTGCGTGGCCAGGGAAACTTCGGTTCAATCGACGGTGACCGTGCCGCTGCCATGCGTTATACGGAAGCGAAACTCGCTCGTGTCGCCGAAGAATTATTGTTTGATATTGAAAAAGAAACGGTTGATTTTCGCCCAAACTATGACGGTTCCGAAGAGGAGCCGCGCGTGCTCCCAGGAAAACTCCCAAACCTGCTCCTGAATGGCACGATTGGTATTGCGGTTGGTATGGCGACAAGCATCCCAACGCACAACCTTCGCGAAGTGTGTCAGGCGGTGATTGCGTTGATCGAAAATCCTGAGATTACCGTCGACGAATTGTTGGTGCACATGCCTGGCCCCGACTTTCCAACGGCCGGGATCATCTACGATAAGAACGCCATCCGTTCAGCGTATGCGACGGGAAAGGGTGGTATCGTGATGCGCGCAAAAACAGAAATCATTGAGGAAAAGAACGGTTCGTTCCAAATTCTCGTCACGGAATTGCCATATCAGGTCAACAAGGCATTTTTGATCGAAAAAATCGCCGAACTCGTGACTGACAAGAAGATCGAGGGTATTCGTGATTTGCGCGATGAATCAAACAAGGAGGGAATTCGTATCGTGATCGACTTGAAGAAGGATTCCTATCCAAAGAAAGTCTTGAACCAGCTCTTCAAGATGACGCAGTTGCAGGAGACGTTCCACTTGAACATGCTCTGTCTCGTGGAAAACGGTATTCAGCCGCGCGTGTTGACGCTGCGCACGCTGCTTGATGAGTATCTTGCGCACCGTAAAGAGGTGGTTCGACGACGTACTCAGTACGATCTCACGCGCGCAGAAGAGCGCATGCACATCTTGGAGGGGTTGATGATCGCGCTGATGAATATTGATGACGTGATCGCGACCATCAAGAAGTCCAAAGATCGTGACGAAGCGAAAGCGAACTTGATGGGCAAGTTCAAGCTCTCTGAGCGCCAGACGCTTGCCATTCTCGAAATGCGCTTGCAGCAGCTCGCGAACCTCGAACGTCTACGCATTGAGCAGGAACATGAAGAAAAGAAAAAACTGATCGAAGAATTGAAGGCGATTCTTGCTTCTGTGAAGCGCATGCTGGCGATTATCAAAGATGAAGTGATTCAAATGCGTGATCAGTTCGGCGACGACCGTCGTACGCAGATCGTGGATCATCCAGTGGGCGAGTTCTCGGTAGAAGATCTGATCCCACAAGAAGATACGATCGTGATGCTGACGGAAGACGGGTATATCAAGCGTCTTCCACCTGACACGTTCCGCACGCAAGCTCGCGGCGGTAAGGGTGTCGTGGGTCTTTCCACAAAAGAAGAAGATATTGTCAGCCAGTTGTTCACCACGAACACCCATGCAGAAATCCTCTTCTTTACAAGCCGTGGTCGCGTGTTCCGCTTGAAAGCGTATGAACTCCCACAAGGAAGCCGTACCTCAAAAGGACAGGCGATTGTGAACTTCCTCCAGCTTTCTCCAGGAGAAAAAGTGACTGTGACGCTCTCGATGGACGATATCGACGATGCGAAATTCTTGGTGATGGTGACAAGTCGTGGCACGATCAAGAAATCAGCGCTCGATCAGTTCGAAAACGTGCGTCGTAGTGGCATCATTGCTATCACGTTAGACGACGGCGACGAGCTGACGTGGGTGAAGCCTTCTTCTGGTACAGATGATATTTCCCTGGTGACGAAAAAGGGCCAGTCGATTCGGTTTAGCGAAGACGATGTTCGTGCCATGGGGCGTACCGCCGCTGGTGTGCGCGGAATCAAGCTGGGTCAGAATGATAACGTGATTGGCATGGATATTGTTGATCCGAAGCTTGCGGACAAGGGCTTGCTCCAGCTCTTCGTCATTACCGAGAACGGGATGGGTAAACGAACAGACCTCCAGGAATATAAAACGCAGGGTCGTGGCGGATCAGGGATTCGTACGGCGAAGGTCACGGATAAGACGGGTGGGGTGGTGGGCGCATTTATCTCCAGCACGGACGATGAACGCGATCTCATGATGATCTCGAAAGACGGGATCGTGATCCGCACGCCGTTTAAGTCGGTTCCTTCGCTCGGTCGCGATACGCAGGGAGTTCGTCTCATGCGTTTCAAAGAAGCGGGGGATCGAGTGAGTTCGGTAGCGTTCGTCTAAAAAGAGAGGCTTCGGCCTCTTTTTGTTTGCGAGGTAGGGTGTTTTCCCCTACACTCCCTCTATATGATTGGCTCTCTTCATGGCGTGGTGATCGACCGTTCCGTGCAATCGGTGCTCTTAGAAGTAGGCGGCATTGGCTATCGTGTGGGGGTGACGCCGGGCTTGCTCGCCATGACAAAAACCGGGGAGACGCTCTTCTTGTATATTCACGAGGTAATTCGTGAAGATGCGCACGACTTATACGGCTTTATCTCACAAGACGATCTACAGCTCTTTTTGAAGCTCCTGTCTGTGTCTGGCGTGGGTCCGAAGGTGGCGAACACCATTCTGTCTATCGGCACGGCTGATACAGTGCGGGCGGCCGTCATGTCGGGCGATGTCGATACACTCACGTCTGTACCGGGTGTGGGGAAGAAGACCGCGCAAAAAATCGTGCTTGAGTTGCGAGGTCAGTTGGCTGAGGATGGCGAAATCGGCGGCGCAGACGGAGAGGTGATCTCCGCGTTGCAATCACTGGGGTATAGCGCGGTTGATGCACGCGCGGCCCTTAAGCGCGTTGATGCGTCGATCATTGGCGTCTCAGATCGTTTGCGCGACGCCTTGAAGCAATTGTCTTCGTATGGACGTTAGCTTTAGAGGGGCGCCGTCAGCCTGGGATCAAGCGCTTACGTCGTATACCTATCCGCCATTCACGCAGCTCTGGGCGTGGGGCGAGGCGCAGAAGGCCCTTGGAAAGACGGTCGTGCGGCACTATGTACAAACTTCCGTTGGTCCTGTGCTCGCTCAGTGGGTGCAGGAACGCCGTGGACCGTTTGTCTATTGGTTTTGTCCGCAGGGACCGGTTTTTCCCGTCGGGATGTCGTCAAAAGAACAGGAATCCGTGCTGAAATCGTGCGAGAAAGCCCTTCCAGCCCAAGCGCAGACCCTCTTTACCCGTATCGAGCCACGCTGGCGTTCTCCGGAAGGTGCCATCGATGAACGACGGAGCTGGGACGGTGGTCGCCGTGTGCGTTCGCTGAATCCCTCGACGAGTTACGTTGTTCCGTTGCACGGGGCGCCTGACGATGTGCTCGAACGCATGCACAAAAAAACTCGGTACAATATTCGACTCGCCGAGCGTCATGCGGTGATTGTGCGCGGCGGCACGTCAGACGATATCCCGGTTTTTATGAGCTTGCTCAAGCAAACTGAGGAACGTGATGGGTTTACGGGACATGATGAACACTATCTCCGCACCATTTGCACCACCCTTTGTCAGTTTGGGAATGCGCGTTTTCGCATCGCAGAGTGTTTAGGGAAGCCGCTCGCCGCCAATCTCGAGGTGCTCTGCGGCGACACGATTATGTACCTCTACGGAGCATCATCCTCCGAAGATCGTGAGAAGATGGCTCCGTACGCTCTCCAATGGTCCGCGATCTACACGGCTATTCAAGAAGGGCGTCGCTGGTATGACTTTGGAGGAGGAAATCCACCCGATGAGAGCTCGATCGATTTTCGACCTTCGTGGGACGGCATCACGCGGTTCAAGGAGCGATGGGGTACGGTGATGGCTTCTGAGCCTGGAACCTACGATCGCATTCGCCGGCCATGGTTGTACAAAGTATTTGTTCGGAGATAAAAAAACACCCCGATCGGGGTGTTGTTTGTTAGTTCTTGCAGCAATCTTTTTTGTTCCCTTTGCAGCACTCGTCGTCTTTTGAGAGGCCAGCGCAGACGTCGATCGACCAGCGACCAGCGCCCGTGAAGACCAAAGAGAGGGTGATACCGAGAAAGCCAAGCGCTCCAAGTCCTTCCATCACGTTCCCGCCATGGGCGCCAAAGAAGGCGACGCCCATCACGATCGCGACCAATGCCGCAAAAACGCGTGTGCCAATACCAAGAAGAACCGCAATACCACCAAGGAACTCGACGAGCGCAGCTGCATACGCCATGAAGACCGGCGCAGGAATGCCGAGGTTCGCTACCATGCCGCTAAACATGTCCATCCCGCCGAAGAGCTTGGTTGCCCCGGAGGAGATCATGACGAAACCAACGAGGACACGGAGGATCAAGGCACCGACGGAGACGCCGTGCTTTGCGCACCAGGCGTTACACGATGAAAGTTTCATAGTGACACTAGTGTAGCAGGGAAGCTGCGCCTCGAAAAGAGGGTTATTTCTTCGTCCGCGGTTGTGTTCGGTGATCGTGCCATTGCTTGGCGACCTCTTCCACGTCACTTTCCATGACGATGGGTGTATCCCCGCCGCATTCGGAGGCGTATTTTGCCGCATCGTGCAGCAAGCCAAGAGCCGTCCCATGATGGGCGCTTCCGGCGTCGATCGAGACTTTTGCGCAGGCTTCATCGATAATGTCGAACGCCTTATCTGGAAGAAATCGATCATGGACAAACTTCATGGAAGTATCGACGGCTTTTTCAATTGATGCATGCGGAATGCAGACACCGTGATGCGACTCGTACGCGGGTTTGGCGCCAACGAGAATCTGAATGGCGCTTTCTCGAGAAGGTTCTTCAACCAGAACCGGCTGGAATCGACGATCGATCGCTCCATCTGGCTTCAGATACTGTTCGTATTCACGCCAGGTGGTTGCGCCAACAATTTGAATTTCTCCACGGGAAAGAGCGGGTTTCAAAATATCAGCAATATCGAGGGATCCCTCCGATCCTCGCGCTTGTTGAATCATGTGGATTTCGTCGATAAACAAAATCGTGCCACGCGGATCCGCCTCAAGCGTTTTGAGGAGTCCTTGCAAGCGTTTCTCTAACTCACCACGATATTTCGTGCCGGCGAGGAGAATGTTGAGATTGAGAGACAAGACGCGCTTATTTTTGAAGCTTTCTGGTACTTGTCCTCGGGCGATACGTTGCGCCAGGCCCTCGATAGCGGCTGTTTTTCCTACGCCAGGCTCACCAATAAGCAACGGATTGTTCTTTTGTTTTCGGGCGATCACGTGAATGAGCCGTTCAACAACTTCATTCATCCCAATAATTTCTGGCAGTTTATCAGCGCGCGCTTCAGCGGTAAGATCCGTGGTTAAATCATCGTCACTGCCTGAGTCGCTGCTTCCTTCTGTGTCACGAAAATAGATGTATGCAGCGATCGCCAATAAAACAATCAACAAGAGAAAGGCTTGAATCGTTTTTGCGGAAAAGGGCATAGGAGATGATCACAGTGTAGCATACGCAAATGATGACACCTATGGTATACTCACCAACGACCTTATTCTCGGTCCTTTTCTATGGCCTCCCATACATCAACACGTTCCACTACGCGGGCAAAAGTGCTGACCGCCGTCACGGTTGCGGCTGCCGGTGTCGCTGCCTACATGGCAGGAAGTCTTTCCAATGACCTCCTCCAGAATCCTCTGAGCTCAGATAGTATTACGCGCGCCGATCAACGACGCTCATGCGTCATGACCTGTGAGCACAACGGAGGTGTGCCCTGTGCCGCATCCGTGGACGCAACTTCTGAGGCCGCCTGCCGTGCTCGTGTTGAATCGTGTCAGCTCAGCTGTCCGCTTCCTGATGTACACACCGTGATTTTACGTGGAACGGCCGCAGTCGAGACCTTGCCAACGGCCCAGATCGGCATGGACTATCGAAAATCTCTGGTTTTGCTTCCTTTGGAAACGGTTGAAGGGGGGATTTGGGAGGTGACCAAGGGAGCATTGCCACCGGGAATGCAGCTCGATCCAGCCTCGGGGCTCATTTACGGTACGCCTTCTCGCGCCGAGACGTACTCATTTTCCATCACGCGATCGGTTGTCACGCAAAAGCAGGCAGCGCCAGTTCGTCTCACCGCTCGCGTTCAGCTTGCGGTTGAAAATCAGCGTGTTCCGGTGGCAGCTGTTGGTGCAACGCCAGAAACGGCCTCTGCCAGCATCGCGCCGGTCGGAGCTTCGCCAATCGACATTACGACGCCTATCGGTGAAGTCTCGCTCACTCGTGGACAGAACTTTGATATTCAGTTGAACGTGTTCGGTATTCCTGCGGCTGAGCAGCGATGGTCCATCGCCTTTGGTCGTTTGCCAGAAGGTATGACGCTCTCGCCAAGTGGGCGTCTCTCTGGTGTCTCACAAGAAAAAGCAGGTTCGTATCGCTTTGGTGTCATGGTGACCTCAAATATTCATGAGGCGGCAGGGATTCGTGCCTATGAAAATGGGACCATTATTTTACGGGATGCTGCCACGTCGGCTGCTGGTGCAGCGACGGACGCCGCTCAAGAATCGGATGCGAATACGGCCATGTCTCCAGCTTCGCTCCCGGTGGCTCGCGTAAACGAATCGTACTCGGTACCGTTCTCGGTCAACGATGCGTATCCTCGCGTGTGGTCGATTGAGGGTTTGCCACAAGGTCTCAGCTTTAATGCGGACTCTCGTGTGATTTCAGGTGTGCCGAAAGAAGATGGTATTTTCACGGTTCGTGTTGCTTCGCGTCGTTCTTCGGGGCTTACGTTTACGCAAAAGTATACGCTCACCGTGAACCAGGCAGGGGCCACTGATGCTGATCGTGCAGCGAGTGCCGCTCAGCAGGGGAGCGCTGTTCCAGGGTTGGTGATCGATATCAATGTTCCTGAAGCGATCGCTGGACGAGCGTACACGGCCCAACTTCGCGCCATGTCCTCCTATGCCAGCGTTCGCTGGAGCTTCCCAACTGGGAAAGCTATTCCATCCGGATGGACCTTGAGTGAGACGGGTGTGCTCGCTCATCCAAAACCAACGGTCGGAGTTGTGACGTTACCAGTTTCTGTTCGTTCGTATGACGGAGCAGCGACCCAGCAAGACAATATCGTGATCAACGTTCGTCCTATGACGGTCGCTGAATCGGAAGCAAGTGGAACGACCAGCGCGACACAGCCATCAGCGGTTGATGCAGCAAAAACGCCTGCTGGGACCGCAGCATCGG
>CALBSL010000053.1 GCA_937968025.1 uncultured bacterium | reverse complement strand
TCCAGCCACCGTACAAGATCTCGAAAAAGTCGTTGTTCTGCGCTTGATGGATGATCTTTGGATCCAGCATCTTGAAGCGATGGATCATCTTCGTCACGGGATCGGCTTGCAGGGATACGGTCAGCGCGACCCACTCGTCGAATACAAGAAAGAAGGGTACCGACTCTTCCACGAGCTGCTCGGGGAATTGCAACGTCGAGTTACTCGTACCTTGTTTCATGTCCAGGTGAATCAACCAGCACCTGAGCAGGAACGACACGAAACGACGGCATAATCAAAAAAACCCCTCACCAAGCGTGAGGGGTTTTTTGGCAAGAAAAATTCCCCAATATGTGGGGATTTAGCGGAGGAAGCTCGACTCGGCGAGCCGGATTTGTGCGTCGATCCGCGCATCGAACCAGCAGATCGAGGCTTCGAGGCAAAAACCCTGCTTCCAATCATGGGCGGCTTGGAACATGACGGCGAGCTCAAGGAAGTCGTTGTCTGTCTGCAGGCGCCGTGAGGAAACGTCGCTAGTCCTTGAGGGGTGGGCGTAGTCGTGACGGATGGCCCCATTCGGATCAAGAACGTAGCTGCGCCAGACGATTCGGCGGGGCTCGATCGCGAGCCGCACTGGTCGGACCAGCTCGAGCGCCTGATCGTTGTGTGCAAGGAGTTGGCGGAGCGGCTCGTTGTCCTTGTTTGGAGCACAGATCATCTTCAGCCAAGCCGCTACGGCTACGCTTGCTGAGCTCGGCGGGGTCTTGAGTGCGCGCTCGCAGGCGTCTTCGCGCTGGCGAATTTGGTCTAGGACTCGGACGATATGTGATTGTCTGATCACCGTGAACCTCCGCACTGGTTGTACCGCACCCCGCTCTGCTCTGTCAATCGAAACCCCCTCGTGTTGAGGGGGTGTTCTTAGCGGACTTCCGCTGCAAGCTTCTTGAGCGTGCGGAGGGTGCGGGCAGCGACCTTGATGCGCTGACCATTGATCTTGATCGTCTGGAGGTTGACGTTCTGGCGACGCTTGGTAGCGCGGTTGGAGTGGCTGCGCGATTGACCGAAGTTGGCGCGCTTGCCAGTAAGGATGCAGATGCGAGACATAGGCGATAGGTAAGAATGGGCATAGGATAGCCAATTTCCCTTGTCTTGGCAAGAGGGGGGTCGGTCCGTACACTAAAGAGGCCTCTATGCTCATTTCTGACCTCTTTGCGAACCCGCTCCGTGTCGCTATCACGTTGACCGCATTTTTGTTGGCGTTGTCCGTCCACGAAGCGTCTCACGCCCTGGCTGCGTTGCTTTTAGGTGATAAGACCGCGCTCCGCGAAAAACGGCTCACGCTGAACCCGCTTTCGCATATCGATATTACGGGATTTTTGATGCTGATCTTCGTGGGATTTGGGTGGGGGAAGCCGGTTCCCTTTAACCCTTACAATCTGAAATGGCCGAGAATCGGGCCGACGCTCGTCGCGGCAGCGGGGCCGTTCTCCAATTTCTTGCTCAGTATCTTGGCACTCGGCGGCTTGTCGCTCGTTCTTCCTCGTTTGGGAATGGAGAATGGCCTGAGCATTTTTCTCATGGTGCTCGCCCTGATGAGCATGGTGCTCGGATTATTCAATCTCCTTCCTATCCCGCCGCTCGATGGGTCGAAAGCGCTGCTGGCGGCACTCGCTGCTCCGAAGTATGCCAACGCCCGCCACTTTCTCGAAACTCGCGGACCGTTTCTGCTTCTTGGTCTTGTGTTGTTTAATGTCTTCCTGCAGATCGATGTCTTTGCTTGGATCGGGACGCTCGCCCAGGGGATTGTGCTGCGCTTGGCAGAACTCTTCCATCTCTAACCCTTTTTGTTTATGGACTGGTTTTTACGGCAGTGGAATGAACGCTCGTTCCCTGGTTGGCGCGCCTGGTGGTTGCGGGTGGCAGCCATCGCTTTAGGCTATGCGTTGCTGGAGGCTTGGGTGGTATCGGGGCGAGCGGGGAGCCTTCCTTCGCTCACAAGCATCGTGTGTGTCGCCTTGCTGCTTGGAGCGGTGTGGATAGTTCTTGCTCGTATCACGGCAGCGACCTCTGTCTTGTCTTGGCGCTCGGCCCTTGCTGGTTGGTCGAGAGTCCTTCCGTTGGTGCTCCTTGTTCCGTTGATGGATGGTCTCATGACCTGGATCGCGCCTACGCTGATACATGGCCGCTGGTGGGTGGCGATGGGGCAGTTCCCTGCTTGGGTGGCTGTGGGTTGGGCTCACGGCGGATTCGTTTCGCTTGGAATGACGGTGCTTATCACGATGCTCGCCCTCGGTATGGGGTACAGGCTTTCTACGCTGGGTGTCGCTCGCGGAAGAGCTATCGGTATGGGGGTAGTGATCATCGTGAGCGCATGGAGTGCGGCAGCCCTTCCTTCGTTCACCGCTTGGGGAAGAGTTTCGACGTATGGAACGACGTTTGCGCCAGCTCAGCGAGTGATTGAACAAGCCTTTGCGCGAACCTGGGAAAAAACCACGTGGTATGCCTACCCAGAACGATTCTTGGACACGCGAACCACAGATGGGCAATCCGGCCGACGTTTGTTGCTCGCGCTATTCTCCTGGCTCGCGGTGTGCGGACTCGCGGCTCCGCTCCTGACACGGCCCGCTCGCCAGGCGCTTCGAGAGCGGGTGAAGAAGGCGCTCGTGCCAGCCATCCCGCTCATGGGTGGGGTGATGGCTGGGATCGCTCGCATTCCGGGTCAGACGTTGCTCGGCTGGGTGGGGTGGTTCCTTGCGCTGGGCTTTATCGCGGCTCTTTGGAGTCGGTATCAGCGGTCTCGGCTCCTAAGCGATGACGACGAGCGCTGGTTTGTGGGGGCGCTCCTCTTGAGCGGGATCTGGCTCTTTGGATGGTTTTCCTGGCTACTCCTCTTGGGGGCGATGGCGCTCCAAGCTGTGTCCGACCAGGCAAATAGCTGGTGGGAGCGGGCTGGATATGCCGGAGGGGTGGCGGCCATGATCTTCTTTCTTGGGTGGTCAATGGCGGTTCCGGGGAATGGGATGGTCGGTTCGGCGGGGGTTATTCTAGGTGCTATCGGCCTCTGGAAAGCCCTCGCGCTCGTTTCCGGGGCCAAAGCCGCTGGGGATAACGCCATAGTCCTCGGGCGAACACGTCTGGAAGGGCGTTCGTTCGACGCGGCGCTCCTGGTGGGGTGGCTTGTTAGTGTCGGCATGCTTTGGTGGGGGGTGGGAAGCCTCGCGTTTGGCGCTCCAGCGCTTGTTTTAGCCCTTCTTGGGCCGACGGCGCTCTGGATCCTTCCCTTGGATGAGCACCGTCAAGCAAAGGCCATAACGATCCTTGCCTTCCTACTCGGGCTGCTGCTCCATCCAGGGATCTTTGTCCCTTGACGAATCACGGTATCATTGGTAGATTACGCACACCTTAGAGCTTTTTAAGGATTAACTGCGCGGGGAAGCGTCCCCGTTTCTGCCTCTCTCATGCCTACGATGAACCAGCTCGTTCGCCGCCCTCGAAAAACGGCGAAACGCAAGTCAAAGAGCCCAGCTCTGCAGTTTGCGATGGATACGCTCCACCGCAAGCGCACTGAACTTCGCCGCGGCGCCAGCTTCAAGCGTGGCGTGTGTACCAAGGTGACGACCATGACGCCAAAGAAGCCAAACTCCGCTATTCGTAAGATTGCGCGTATCCGCCTTTCGAACGGAACCGAAGTCACGGCCTACATCCCTGGCGAAGGTCACAACCTTCAGGAGCACTCCATCGTGATGATTCGCGGTGGCCGTGTGAAAGACCTTCCAGGTGTGCGCT
>CALBSL010000052.1 GCA_937968025.1 uncultured bacterium | reverse complement strand
GGCGAGAGGCGACAAGAAAAATGATGTGCGCATCAGGATGAATTTTTTTGAAAGTTTCAGCTCCTTGTACATCCACTACAAGAAGAATCGGTTCGCCCGCTTGCATGAGCGTTTGCATTTTAGATTTGCTTGAACCGTAAAAATTTCCATAGACTTCCGCAGCTTCGTATAAGTCCCCATGATTTTGTAGATGCTGGAACTCTTCTTGCGAAACAAACCAGTAATGGACGCCGTTCGTCTCGTTGGGTCGAGGTTCGCGTGTGGTGGTGGTCACAAAACGCCTCAGGCCAAGGGATGTGTCTCGCATGAGGGCTTCGGCGACGGTAGATTTGCCTGCCCCAGAGAGGCCAGTAATGATGAATAATGGGGACATATCGTGAAGAGTAAAACGTGGAGAGTAATCTAAAGTCTTGGGTGAAGTATCACGAAATGCGAAATTCATTGATTAATTGATCAAATGCCGGATTGGGTTTGAGAGAAAAATTTTGCTTTTCCCGCGTTTTTGGATCGCTAAACTCTAAGTGTATGCTTTGGAGCATGAGCCTAGGAGCTTTGACGTGGCGATCAGTTTTTTTGAGAGAGTAAAGTGTATCGCCGATTACAGGACGGCCCAGGGCGTGAAGGTGGGCACGGATTTGGTGGGTGCGGCCGGAGAGAATTTCGAGTTCTACGAGAGTGGCGCCACGAAAGCGTTCAAGAACGTGATAGTGTGTCCAGGCTGCTTTGCCGTCTTCTTCATGGGCTGGACGTGCGGCCATGCGAGCGGCTGTCGAAGATCGGGCAATACGAAATTTGATATCGCCTTCATCGCGTTCGATGACGCCATGAACAAGGGCGAGGTATTTTTTGATAGTCGTACGCCCACGGAATTGTTGACCAAGATCTTCGTAGGCGCCTTGGGTTTTCGCAACGACCATGAGGCCGCTGACCTCTTTGTCGAGACGGTGAACGATGCCTGGTCGAATAGGGTCTTCACCAACTTTTACCACCGACGGGTACCGTTCAATAAGCCAATCAACCAAAGTTGGCTCTTGAGACGTTTTGTCGGGGTGGACGAGAAGACCGGTTGGTTTGTCGATGACAAGCCAGTCATCATTTTCGGCAATGATGATTGGTGCTGGAACCTCGTTTATCGTTGATGGTCGATCGTTTACTGAGGGTTTTTTTGATACCTGTTGCGTGATAGGTGTTGCGTGATAGGTGATTACGTCTCCTTCCTTTAAAAAACGATGAACCGTGGCTTTATGTTCATTTACTTTTACCAAGCCCGCTTTAATATCCTTTTGAATAGCTGAACGCGATGAACCAGCCCCTTGTTCAACCAGGAAGAGGTCTAGGCGTTTGCCGGCGTCCGTCGTCGAGATAGTCCATGACATGGCGGGATGTTAGCGGAAATCGTGGGATTTGTCACCCTTTGACAAGTCGACTCCTTTTTCATAGCGTATGCATGCTTGCGCGCGTAGCTCAGTGGTAGAGCAGGTGTCTTATACACACCTGGCCGAAGGTTCGATCCCTTCCGCGCGCACCATATAAAAACAGCACGTAAGATGTGTTGTTTTTTTGTTGCCGCTGTTCGTATGGCGCATCCGATAAAATTTTAACCTTGGTTATTAACCAGCGCTAACATAAAAACATCCCTAGTTTGAGATGTTTTTATTTAGATGAATTTATTGTCGGACAAGACGTTCAATAATTTGAGCTCCTACAGGATCTGGATAATATTGCTCGCGTGAACCTTGTCGGCAAACATCAAGTTGTACGTAGGCTTCATGATACATAGCCTCGAATATAGTTCTCTGCTGATTTTCATTGAGAAAATCCGCAGTATCGTATGTATAGCGTCGTTGCCGAGCATTTGGAGGAGCGGTGTCGCCTGTTTCTCCATGTCTATCATGGAGTATGGAATTTATTGGATAGTTCAATAAAGCGTTTATCTCTATTCCAGAAAGTCTTGCGATCCGAGCTTGATTTACTTCTTTTATGGTATTTAGTTTTTCTCGATGTTCACGAAAAATGTCTCTGAAGGCGCGTTTACCAATTTCGCGCAGTTCTCTTTCTGAGAGAGATTCGATTTTTTTCTGCATGGCTTCTTGCTGCAATCTTGCATCCTGATCTGAAACTTGATATTGGTTTTCTCGAGTTACCTCTTCCATCTCACTTTGTTGAATACCTCTGTCTATGCGTGAGCCTACTTCATGCGCGCCGAAAGCAGCTACTCCTAACACAGCTGCTTTTGCTAAGTTTTCTACTTTTTTTGAAAACGTTGGTTTTTCCATATATTTGTTGCTTATTATAATACCAATTTTTTGCACTCTTGTAAATATTAGATTATTTTTCGCTTAGCTATCGGCTATTATTGTGCTGCACCCATGATCTGTTGATAACTTTTCCAGCGCCATTTTGGGAGCGCTCCTTCTTCTAAGGCTTTGCGGACAGCGCAATTCGGTTCTTGACTATGTTTACAGTCTGAGAAGCGGCACTCTTGGG
>CALBSL010000051.1 GCA_937968025.1 uncultured bacterium | reverse complement strand
TCGTCGCTGTCCCCTCCTTCGCGGTAAAGGACGTGTTACAAAAAATTCTCCCTTATCTACACGAAGAAACAATCATCGTGAGCATTTCCAAAGGCCTTGATCCAGATTCTCTTCAGCCACTCATCATAAAAGAGGCCGAACTTCTCCCTCAAAATATACGTAAGCGTGTTGTAAGCTTGGGAGGACCCGCCATCGCCAACGAAATGGCCAAAGGCAGTCCAACGGCTTTTGTAGCGGCAAGTGAAAACGGTCAAGCCGGGCAATACATCAAAGAACTACTCGAAACGGACTACGTCAAAGTCGCCCTTTCAAACGACCTCCTTGGTGTCGGTCTCGCTGCCGCTCTCAAAAACCCCTACGCCATTGCCCTTGGCATCTGTGACGGTTTAAAACATCCAACCAACGCTAAGGCTTTTTTACTCACCGTCGCCATTCAAGAGCTAGCCAGCATCCTCAAAGCCGCCGGTGCCCAACCAGACACAGCCCACGGACTCGCGGGCCTTGGCGATCTCATCGTCACCGGCTTCTCACCCCACGGACGTAATCGAACCTACGGCGAACGTCTGGTCGGCGCTTCATCAAAACAACCGCAAGAACTTGGGTTAACAACGGTCGAAGGAATTCACGCCAGCAAACTCGCAAAAAAACTTGCGCACAAACTCAAGGTTCATACTCCCCTTCTCGACAGCGTCACACATTGTCTAAATGCCGACACCTGCTTCAGCCAACCCTTCGAACAATTTTTAAAAGACGTGAGCTTATAAGCTCACGTCTTTTTTATTCCACCGTCACACTAATCATCTTTACCTCCTCATTCGGACGATCATCTACATTACGAGGCATATCCGCGATCTTGTGAGCCACGTCTAGTCCTTCAACCACTTTACCAAACACCGAGTAATCTGGGGGCAAGGGATAGTCAGCCACCATGATAAAAAACTGTGAACCGTTGGTGTTGCGACCCGCATTTGCCATGGCCACCCATCCATCTTCGTAAACTGGACCTTGATACGATTGACCCTGAATATTGATCTTCTTATTCGGCATGTTCTTTACCTCATCATTAGCGAATTGATAACCAGGACCACCCATACCTGTTCCAGTGGGATCACCACCTTGAATCATGAATCCAGGAATCACACGATGAAAAATCGTGCCATTGTAAAATCCTTGTTTGACTAAATAGACAAAATTGGATGCGGCTTTCGGGCCCATCTCGACACTCGTCTGGATGACCATGTCACCCTTATTAGTCTTAATACGAATTTTTTTGTTAGCTTCGGCGGCAGGAAGTTCACCAGGAAAGGCAAGGCTGTTTGGTTGTTGCATAGAAGGAGTAGGAGTTGATGGCTGAACAGGCGTAGCAGGTTCATTCGTAGCATAAGCATCCGGCCTGACGTCTGTCGTTGAATTAGTTGAATGAGTAGATACACAACCCGCACCAAGGAAGACAAGCAGCGCCAAAGCGCCCATAGAAGGAAGAAGAGAACGCATAGTGCTTTGATCCTATCACTTCTCCCACGGCAACTCAATCTCCTTATAACCAACTTGTAAACTTTGCCATAGAAACTCAGGGGCCAAATAAGCTTCCGGCACGGAACGAAGATCAAAACGCTCAGACTTAACCACCTGCCCCAAATCATCACCCCGTTCATTACGAATACGCACATGATGCGGACGTGTTTCCATTGGTAACCAAGACACGGAAATCATAACGGCTTGGCCTAACTCTTGACCCACGCATTCGCGCGCAGCCGCTCTTACAAGCCACGCTCCCACATTTTGTGGATGAAGAAGATGTAAACCGACACCAGACACAAGAGAAGGAATAGCAGAACCCAGTCCTGCCGATGCATACGTACGTCCAGATGAACCCACTCGATACGCGAATCCTGTCCGCGTTTCTTCACCAGCGGGATTGATGCGAATCGGACCCGGAATGCCCGCTTCGGTCAGCAGCGTATGAATGGCTGTACGCACCTCTGCAAGCGGCTTTGCTTCTGCGTGTCCGGCACGTACCACGGTAACGTATTTTTTTTCTTCAATACGCTCGACCGTAACTTCATAATCCGCATCCAACCAAAACCAATCTTCATCACTAATTCGCTTTGTCTCCATCAAACGCGCCGCCTTACGAGCCATCACTACGTAACTTGGCAAACGCTCCGGCGTCTCATTCGTAGCATAGCCAATCACCGCTCCTCCTTCCCGCGCTCCCGTTTCTAAAGCCCAAGCTGGATTCATGGTCTCAAGAGCAATAAACGGCTCCATCTCATCACGCACCCCCGCACTTCCAAGCACACGCTTTACAACCGTTGATACATCAAAATCAGCCGTTGAAGCGATTTCTCCCGTCACAAACATCGCTCCATGACCGCCCATAACCCGAATATGCACCCGAGCTCCAGGATCACGCCGCTGATATTCTTCAACAATGGCAGCAGCCACCAAATCACAGACTTGATCCGGATGTCCAGGCCCCCTCA
>CALBSL010000050.1 GCA_937968025.1 uncultured bacterium | reverse complement strand
AGCAGTTGATGTACTCGTTTGGATTTCGTCACCATTGCGAGCAACCGCCACGAAGGAATAGGTCGTCGCACAGGTCAGGTCAGAGATCGTGATCCCGGCCCAGGTGGCAGCCGTCGCCCAATATGGGGTTGAGACAGCGGCTCCGGTACTCGTCACATAGCTACTCAGGGTGGAGTTGTAGAGGAGATACTGAATGGACGATCCATTCCCGTTCGCCGTCATCGCCACCGTGGCCGTCGTACGTCCTGAGGCGGTGAGTGAAGGCGCTCCTGGCGTTGCCGCGAGGTTAGAGACGAGGTCAACTTCGAGCGTCTGATCGCGCGAGAGCAATGTCTGCGCTTCCGTAAAGGCGTCGTAGCCCGTGTTCCCTGAAGAAGCAACAGAGTAAGGGTTATATCCCCCGTTCGTGGTGTTGGCACTGGCAGAGGTTATGGTATACGCAGGCAAACGAGCGTAGGCCGTGTAGCCATCCACGCCCGAGGCGCCAAGCGATGTGACGGCGGTAGAAGCATCGGTCACGCTCACCGTTGCTCCGGAGATTGCGTCTGATGACTCGCTATCCCGGACCAACGCTCGAGCACGCATCTTCACCAGAATCGGCGCGGCAAGCGCATCCACCGTCGAAGATGTCCGCGTAAAGGTAACGTTATCGACCGTGTTTGTCGCACTTGCTCCCTGGCGGATGTCATATCCAAGACTAGAAGACAGCACGCTGTCGTAGATGCGGCTATCCCCACCCGAAGCGAACCAGATACCATAGCCGTTTGCCGTAGAGGTGACGTTTGAAATCGTCGCCCCACCACTTGTAGCGAGTTTTATACCCGCATAGTAGATGCTCGAACGGGAAATGGCCGGCGTTGAAAGCCCCGCCTTTACCGTGACGGACTGAGCGGCAACCGTGGCGGACTGGTAGGTGTACTCTCCGCCCGAAACAGTGAAGACGTTTTTAATGAATTTATCGAAGACAAGCCCAAAGCCTCCCCAGGCAGCCTCAGCAGCAGCCTGGTTTGCAAATAATGAACCCGGCAGAATAAAGGTCGCTTTTGCCCCGCCAAGATCCATGAGAGCGAGATCGAATGCGCCCGTTCCTATTTCAGTCACCGAAGAGACACTGTCTCCGTCAGCCGAAATGATCTGTGCCTCAACGTCTTCATTCAAAATAAATGCGGTTCTATTCGCCAAAAGATCTAAGTCAACAATAGGGTCATCATAGTCAACCCCTCCGAAGGTGAAATTCATCAACGTGGCGGAATATGCGCTCTGGGTGCTTGAAGCGTTCTGTACCACAAATCCACTCAACGTTGACGTGGTGACACCCGACAGCGAGACACCGTTCGCATTCGACCCAGCATTAATAACCGTCGTAATTCCCGCCCCAGCGATCGTGAGCGAGGTCGTCGTGTACGAGTTTCCAACTTCAAACCCATCATAGGTACCAGCCGCCAGCGAGAGCGTATCCCCGCTCCTAAGCGTGCTTGTGACGGACCCCGGCGTGAGGGCATCCACCGTTGAATAGTCGATCGTGCCGTTATCATCCACATACACCGTGGTACGTCTCGTTGTTGTCGTTGCGCCAATTCTTGTTCCTGCCCCGTCGATATTCAGCAAGAGACTGAAAGGGGCTACGTCGTTGTCATTCGATGTATCTACGTCAGAAATTTGAAGATGGGGATTAAACGTGATATATCCAGATCCGGATCCAACATTTGAACTGCTCTGGTTTTGAACGTTTCCCACAAAATTTCCATACACCGCGTTATCTTGAATCGTCGCCGTGATGGTATTTCCGGCACCGCGATCAAACTCCATCGCAGATTTATTGGTTGAAACGCCAGTAAAGAACAGGTTTTTCTGAATAGTCGCCGAGAAGGCGATGGTGGCAGAGAGCCCGGAATCACTAATCTTGAACGGCCCACCTGTCGCCATCCGATTGCGAAACGTATTATTAATGACGGTGACGGTCGCCGACTGGTTCATGTTACTTCCTGGAAAGATCGACAACGCTTGTGCTGGGTCAGAATCGCCTCGATATGGCCCTTCAAACTTGTTCCCACGAATCACGACTGATGGGCTTGCACCAGTCGTCTGAACGTACATCGTGCCGACAATCGAGGAAGGCGCCTGTTCGATATATCGGAGGGTGTTCGTTGTAAACGTGACGCTTTGACCAAAGATATCAACCAGTTTCAAGTTAGAACCACCTGGAATCGAGGTTAAACGGCTTTCAAAATAGTTATTTGAAACCGTCATCGTTGTCGCTGTAGCAGCAACACCAAGGAGAACTCCGGAGACATTGTTATACGCATCTCCGTAGAACGTGTTCCCTTCAATGGTGACGTTGGTACTCGTTGCGGTGAACTTAATGTTATCGAGGTTGCGGTTATTTGAAATCGTTGCGTATCCCATCTGCGCCCCGAATGAAAGGGTTGTTGTTGCAGCTCCTACCGCGGTATTCCCCGTAATGGTCACCCCTGAAACATAGCCGGAACCAGTAGAAAAGTTGATGTTGGAGAGCCCGCAGCCGGAAACGGTCGAGCTCGTCGTAAGCTGAAACGTGTTATTCCCGTTCGCCGTCGTCTGTCCAATGGTCGCGCCTGCCGCACAGGAAATCGTGAGGTTGGACGTGGAAAGCGTGATCGGGAAAGACTCTCCAGCAGGTGCGTAGCTCGCCTGCACACTGATCGTATCGCCAGAACTCGCGGCGTTTTTTGCCGCAGTGATGGTGGTATGATCACATCCAGATGCACACACCGTACGCGTTGCCGCTGAGGCGGTGGGTGTGGCTAGAATCAACAAACAGAGAGCGCCGAGCGCCGCACCCAAAAAGGACAGAAGCTTATTCATACCTTGGCAGTATACCAGATCAGTACCGCCGCGAGAACTCACACACACTCCGCCATGCTCGTCAAGAGAACCCTCTCGATCTTCGTCACGCACTCAGCGCCTCATCACGCATGCGACGTGTGATCGTTTGCCACTCGTACTGCTCACGAACCATTGCTGCTGCGCGCTCAATCACCTCGCTCGTGATGGCTGAGGTCTGTGCTAGGCGCTCCACGGCGTTCGCGATCTGCTCCGGAGCATCAACATCCACGGCCCAACCCGTCGTCGGTCGTTCCGGATTCCTCTCCGCGTCAAACAAGAAGTCACGAATGCCGCCCTCTTGCGTAGCGATCACCGGTAAACCCGCCGCCATCGCCTCCAAAAATGAGATGCCCAACCCCTCTGAACGTGAGGGCCGTACGAACACATCACACGCATGCAGATAGAGCGGAATGCGCTCCTGGGACACCTCTCCCGCAAAGTGGACGCGCGAAACCACCCCCAAACGCTCCGTTATACGACGAAGTTCCCCCTCTTCAGGCCCAATGCCTGCTACCAACAAATGCACGTCTGGCGGAAGATGAACGAGCGCTTGAATGGATACATCGACGGCATTCTTCGGCACAAGACGAGACGTCGTGATAAGCCATCGCTCTCCTGGACGCTTCCCCAACTCTCGCTGAAGCTGCTCGCACTCAGACGCGTTAACCTTGGCGAATCGTGCATAGTCCACCGCATTAGGAATCAGGACAAGCCGTCCGCGAGCACCCATACGCTTGGCCCAATCCTGTAGAAACGTCGAGATCGACTGAACAACGTCGGCTTTCGTGAACGCTCGCCGAAAGAGCACACCGAATGGACGCATCAATCGTTCGATATACTCTGGCGAATCCCCCTCTTGTAGCGTCAATACATAGCGAACATTGGGAACAAGCGTTTTAAACAGACCGCCGGCTACCCCGGTTGATTGCGCCATCATTGCCCAAACCGTATCAAATGCGTGCGCACGGTGCAGCTTCCACCCCTTCCAAACGGCCAGAAACTGAAAGAATATCTTGTTCCAATATAAGGGAAATCGTCGAAGATCGGCCATGGTCGGATTCGGTCGCGCGAATCCAATGCGATGAACCATCACACCACCGATGCGCTCCGTTACTGGTAAGCGCGAATCGTATCGTGGCGTGATCAGATGAAATTCAAACCCCTGATCCGCCAAACGGTCAGTGATCTCTTTAATGGCCACCTCCGCCCCACCCACAAATCGAGGGAAATAGGCCAGAGAGAAAATGAGGATGCGGGGCATATCTACCCCTTTGATACCAGCTCGTCGAGGAGACGCCAAACCCGTTCCATGGTCTGCACATCTCCCAAATCGCCTTTCACGACGAAGGCGATCCCCGTACCGAGACACTGAATCCTGCGTAGCGCTCGAAACCCGCGTAATTGCTGAACGATCTCAGGCGCTTCAAGCCAAGCCCATGGCCGCTGACGAGAAGCAGATCCCCAGAGCTCATATTCCTCGCTTAAGGGAGATGCGAGCTCAACACGCTGCAGACCAGCCGGAGTTTGCACGGACAGCTCGATCCAGCCGCTCTTCCAACGCTGCAAGATGCCTATATCGCGGGACTTCCACTCAAGCGTGACGATGACCCGTGATTCCCGTGCGCGCTGACCCACGTTCACCCGTTCCGGGTTCCACTCAACACGCATCCCCCCAATCTCTCCCACCAATGGCGAGTGGGTATCGATCGATCCACGCACAGGACGTAGGCCATGCCGCTGCGCAAAACGACGGGCTCGGGAACCCTCGATCCATTCCCAGCCCAAAAGCAATACAACCAACACCAGGAGCCCAAGAAAAGCGTAGAGCATACTAAAACGAAGTATACCAAAAACGACTCCGCTCTGCAGAGTCGATTGGCGCACCCACCACATCCGCTCTAGATCGTGTCCGACCCTTCTGCTCGTTTGATCATTTTTACCACCGGCAATATCTTCCCCGAAGGAAGCGGCGGCACTGGTTCTGGAGACTCAGTGGATTCACGAAACCCCAGTTTTCGATAAAACGCTATCGCTCGAGCGTTATACGTCACCACTCCAAGTCCAATCGGCTTCGCTGATCCTAGCCAGGCAAGCGCTTCTGTCATCAGCTGCTGCGCCACACCTTTTCCTTGATACTCTGCGAGTAGGTAGAGCGCATCGACGTAGTTCTCCTGCTCACCCCGCTTCGCTAAACAGTACCCAATCACGTCGCCTCCGTCTTTTGCTACCCAGACACGATAGCCTTTATCAGTGCTCTCAATCGTTTTCCGCCAACGTTCTGCCCGGAGTGGATTGGCGAGGTTTTTGGCGAGAATATCTTCTTTTGTGATCCCGAGCGCTTCGTTGGGGTACGTCTGCAACCACACCTCCGCCTGGATCTTCACGATAGCCAGAGCATCTTCCGGCGAGGCGAGCGAAACGACCACCGGACCACGCTCGCACTGTTCTGATGCATTTCGAGTATACATAGCGACATCGTAGCAAAGACGCCAAAAAAAAGAACGCCTAGCCGATGTAGTTTACATCTGTTTTTGCACTAGGCGAAGGAGAACGGTGGCTAAAGTTGAACCCCCAGATAACAACGGACGCCTCGAATCCATGGATCGCCCGGGCCGCAAAGGTAGACGGGGCGATACCCCCAGGCTTCTTGGAGCCCAAGTGAAAGCCGGAGACCACTATCTGCTTGTGCTATCACAAGGGGGCAAAAGTACGTCCCAGCTTCATATCCGATCTGGGGATACGTCTGCATGTATGAGCCGGTGCAGCAGATAATGTGGTCTGGCCAGAATTCTTTCGGATACTTCTTACAAAAGGCAAGCGTCTCAGAAAAGAGCGCTCGCCTACACTTGTGGCGGATCATTGCTCTTCGCACCACTTCCAAGGGCGCATCATCCTCAAACAAGACACCTTTGAATCGAATCCTACCGCCACCCTTCCCCACCTGACCATCTGAGTCATCCTGTGGAGATAGAGAGATAGGCCTGTCATGATAGAGCGGATGGACACCTCCTGTAAACTGCTCAAGCAGCTCTCCACGGAGGAAACCAGTATCGCTCTCCATATCGACCATATCTGGAAAATCGATACCCTTACACAACCAAGAACCCGCTATTTTGACCCACTGCTCCTGAGTATCCCTGTCGGAATTGGAATCGCCTGGAGCGAACCGTGTCTGTCGAATTGCCATACGAACTCCTCCATCTGGTGACGTTCTAGATCCTCTCACACGAACACCGACACCGATGGGTCAATCATACCCACACCCCCTCGTCTGTCAAGCATTTCTCTTCACAAAAAAACACCCTTTCGGGTGTTTTTTTCAAACCTGTTTAGGCTTGGACCGCTTTTGCCACGCAAGATGCACGCCTTAGTAACAGCGTTGACAAAAGATCTTGTTTTTGTTAGAATTACTCGTCCCATGACCCCTAACGGCAGGGAAAGCCGCACATCTTCCAAGGAGCGTCCATGAATCGCACTCGTCCATTTCGCCTCGGCCACCTCACCATCAACCTCGTCGAGGGAGACATCGCCGCCACCAAAGCCGATGCGCTCGTCACAGCGATCAACTCCGGCGGCATGTGGTTCGGCGGCATCGATGGCGTGATCCAGCGTGCAGCAGGCCTGATGTTCCACCGGCAAGCCGACGCCGCTCGCCCCCTCACCCACACCAAGACGGTCGTCGCCAAGAAGCATGGCGAACACAGTGGGCAGTTCGATGACGTCGTATTCGTGATCGACGACCTCGAAGGACCGCTCAGCGCGGTCATCATCGCCGCCCTCACGGCTGCGAGCGACGCTGGCTACAAGACGATCAGCCTCCCCGCCATGCGTGCCGGCGTCATGCTCGGCAACGTCGAGAAGGACGCCGGCGAGGTCGCTCATCAGACCGTCGTAGGTTTCGAAGCCTTTGCCGCCGCCTACACGGGCTCGCTCACGGACGTGACATTGGTTGTCTACAACCAGCCCAACGTCTTCGACGCCTTCGCCCACGACCTCGAGCGGACACAGGCCTGATCCCGCTACGCGCATCCACATGGCACAGAGCACACTCGCTCACGCCGTCGCTGGATGCGCTCTTTTTTATACAAAAACAGACCAAAAGGTCTGTTTTTTGCATGCTGATTAACGCTTGGACCACTAAGGTTCGCGCGGCGACTCTTTTCTTCAGCCGCTCTCTGGCGGCTTCTCGGTATGAAAAATAGCGTTCTGACCTTGCTTAAAAGGTAATACCTACTTGCCTTTCGGTCAAGTCCGGCGAAATAAAGGGTTATTAGGCAATTTTCGCCAAGGCGTCTCCTTGGCGAAGCTTGCGACGATGTCGCTGAACGATCTTGTGGACGGTGGTCCAATGGATGCGGAACTCGGCGGCAACGTCACGAACCGTACTACCTGACGAACACTTTCTGATGATTTGCAGATTCCGCTGCAATTTTTCCGGCCTGGGCATAGGTTTGTTCGATCATAGTACCTACGGACTCGACCGGCGCATGGGTTTTATCCACTGCTGCATCGAACGAGGCTTCGAACACCTTGCGATACTCATGTTCGACATCCGTATTCTTGTACCCCATATAGATCGTGGTTGAACGGATATTGGCATGACCCATCATAACCTGGAGATAGCGGAGGTTCACATTCCGCTTCACCCCGAGCGAGGCCAACCCGTGTCGGCAGGAATGCGGCGTGATGCGTTTCTCGATCCCGAGCTTGGCGCGAGCAGCGCGGAAGGTCTTCTGAACCGCACTCCTGTCCATGCGCTTCGGATCCGAGGCCGTATTGAAGCTGATGAACAACGCCTCCGAACCGGAATCCTTCCGTCCGAGGATCCGTTCCCGGACCTCGATCCAGCGGGCAAGCAAGCGATTCGTCTCCTCATCCCAATACACTTCCCGCTTGTGATATTTGCGCTTGAAGGTTTTCGCGACGGCTTTTCGCTCGTTGAGGTCGATGTCATCCACGTTCAGATTAAGCATCTCACCCAGGCGTAGGCCCGTATTATAGAGAAACGCGACGATTGTCTTGTCCCGGAGCTCCTTGGGATACATCTCATCGTACAGATTCAGGATGGCCCGGTACTCCTGCGGCTCGAGGAAGGGATGCGACTCCTTTTCAACCCCTTGTGGAACCGGGATCAGGTCGTCGTTGATCTTCACCTTCCCCTGCCGATAGAGCCATTTCCAGAGCGTACGGAGCGAGGTGATGTATAAGGCACGAGTCCCGCCGCGCAACCCCCTGTTTTCGAGCCAGAGATGATACCGCGACAGATCGTCGAGATCACAGTCGATGAGCACCTTGCCTAGCTCGTCCAGGTACTTTGTGAGCGAATAAAGAGCGAATTTGTACGACGAGACAGTGGCCGGAGACCGGCTACCACCCAGCCAAATCAAGAAACTATCGATGATCGTTTGGTTTTCGATCATAAACCGCCCACCCTACTCCCACCTCGGATTGCAGGCCTTGGCGGTTTCGGATCGGCGGCGTTATTACACTCTCACGATACGCAAGAGCCGGGCAACCCTATCAAGGATGCCCTAAAAAGCAATAGCCAACCTATCCGCGCCGTCTGCAATGACATCCTTAATATAAGGACGCCGCCCTTTTCAGGGCACGATGCGGTTCGAGGGTCAGGAAATTAGAGAATTAAGCCCGACAAGCGGCTTGACCGTAGCTTGCGACCAAAAAGGTCGCAAGTCCCAGATGCAACGGGATTCAAAGAAGATTGAGGCCTATTGCTGATCCTCCCCCTTCAAAAAAGGATGGTTTAAAAGAACAGCCATCAACGTTTCACTATCACGAACTATTTTTTGGTAATCAGTTCGAATATTCTCCCAAAATCTAGCTTTTTGCTTAGTCGCTTCAGAGGCCCTGGATTCCTCGGTGATGATCGCCAAGACATTCGTATC
>CALBSL010000049.1 GCA_937968025.1 uncultured bacterium | reverse complement strand
CGTAGCTTGCAGGCGTTTAAGCACTTCGTCAATGGTACCCCGATAACAGGTTTCAAACTTCTTTGTGAGTTCGCGTCCAATCCAAAGCAAACGCCCCTGTCCAATCACTTCCCGCAAGGATTCCAAGGTTTTTTCCATTCGGTGGGTCGATTCAAGAAAAACCACCGATTCCTCCGTTGCATCCATCTCCGCAAACAGCGTCTGACGACCCTTTTTATGCGGAATAAATCCTCGATACACAAACGACTCCATCGGAAACCCACACGCAGAAATCGCCGCGGTGAGGGCGGAAGGCCCAGGAATAGGCACTGCCTGAATCCCCTTTTGCCACGCTCGAGAGACGAGGCGTCCGCCGGGATCGTTCATTCCGGGCGTTCCCGCATCACAGACATAGCAGGCTGTCCCGAGAACGAGCACTCGATCAAGCAAACGATCGAGCGCATGATCATCCGTGTGCGTGTGCACGGATTGTAACGAAGGGGTGGCCTCAATAGATGCCAACAGCTTCGAGGTCACTCGTGTATCTTCACACAGCACAAGGGACGCCTCCTTCAAGAGACGTGCGGCGCGAAGGGTGAGATCCTCGAGATTCCCAATGGGTGTGGCAACGAGATAGAGGGTGGCGGACATGGCGATGTTGTAGCATAACTGAGCTATTTTTCCAAAACCTTCTTTTCTTCTATACTACGGTCATATGTCGCGATCCTTCGTCGTTCTTTGTTTCCTCCTAGGCGCCTTCTCCTTGGTTGGTTTTGGGTGCAAAGAGCGCGGTACCGCCTCTTTACCAGGGAGAGCCGCCTCACAAAACCAGATCGCCGCCACACCTCCTCCGCCTCCTGTTTTCAAAACGGGCGGTGTCGAAAAAGGAACTGATCCGGTGCTCTTGCAGATCCAGCAAGCATTGAACAACCTCGCCAAAACAGAGAGCTACCAACTCGATGTTCAAATTCCTGGGCGCGGCAGCCAAAGCTCTGGCCGACTCTTCTATTCTAAACGGGGCGGTATTCATGCCACGCTTGTTGCTGATGGCGTTTCCACGCAGCTCTACAGCGATGCCAACACGCTTTGGGTGAAGTATGCGACCACGTCCTGGAGCACCGTTCCTGCCGGTGATGAGCGCACCTCGATTGAAACCATGCTCAAACAAGCCTTCTTTTCGAGCGAAACCGGCGCCAACACGCTTGTTCTCACTGGGAATGCTCGGGTCACGAAAGAAGAACAGGACCCATCGGGCTGCACGCTCTACACCATCGAGCAAACCTTCTTCGTTCCAACCACGATCACCGAACGATTTGCCGTGTGTATCGCCGGCGGACAGCCCACGTCGATTCGCTACATTCGACCGGAAGGCACCACCGTCATCCAGTACAGCCGGATCAATGATCCTTCGATTCTGGCAACATCTCCGCTAGAATAAGCTGTTTCCTTCAAGGTCTTGGCGGTTAGCAGTCTCTATGTTAGACTGCTAACATATGCTCCCCTCCAACCTCACCGTCAAGAGTCAGGAAGCGCTGCGCATCTCCCAAGAAACCGCCGTTGAATATCGTCACGCGGTTCTCGAACCCCTTCACTTGCTGTTCGGCTTGTTATCACAGGAAGAAGGTGTCGTTCCTACCCTTTTGAAAAAGCTCGGACTGAATGTCACGGGCCTCCTTCAAGATATCCGCTCGTCGTTTGAGCGGATGCCGCACCAACTCGGCGGAACCGCGGCTCAACTCGGGATTTCTCCAGAGCTCTCTCGTGTCCTGCAGCAGGCGGAAAAAGTGGCTCGCTCGTTTACCGATGAATACATCTCGACGGAGCACTTGCTCCTTGGCTTGCTTGAAGCGCCATCGATCGGCCAAGAACTCAAGCGCATCGGCGTGACGGAAGAGGCGGTACTCAAAGCACTCAAAGACGTTCGCGGGAACACCCGCATCGAGTCGCCTGAACCTGAGCAGTCCTACCAATCCCTCGAAAAATACGGCCGCAACCTCACCCTCCTCGCCCGCCAGGAGAAGCTCGATCCGGTCGTTGGTCGTGATGAAGAGATCCGCCGAGTGATGCAAATCCTGCTTCGTCGAACGAAAAATAATCCTGTGCTGATCGGTGAAGCCGGCACTGGAAAAACCGCCATCGTCGAAGGGCTCGCCCAGCGCATTGCCTCAGGCGATGTCCCTGAACCGCTCAAGGAAAAAGACGTCATCGCTCTTGATATCGGCTCACTCGTCGCCGGAACCAAATTCCGTGGCGAATTCGAAGAGCGGCTCAAAGCGGTTCTGGATGAAATCCGCAACGCATCGGGCGAGATTATTCTCTTTCTGGATGAGCTGCATACCTTGGTTGGCGCGGGCAAGGCCGATGGTGCGATGGATGCCGGAAATATGTTGAAACCTGCGCTGGCGCGGGGTGAATTGCATATGGTCGGGGCCACCACACTGGATGAATACCGCAAGCACTTCGAAAAGGATGCAGCTCTCGAGCGTCGCTTCCAGCCCATTCAGGTTGCTGAGCCTTCCTTGCCTCACGCGATCAACATCTTGAAGGGTCTGCGCGACCGTTACGAAGCACACCACAAGGTTCAGATCACTGATGGTGCGATCGTGGCTGCAGCAAACCTTGCAGACCGTTACATCTCAGACCGCTTCCTGCCCGATAAGGCCATTGACCTGGTAGATGAAGCATCAAGCCGCTTGCGGATGCAGCTGGATTCCAAGCCGGAAGCCTTGGATGAATTGGATCGCAAGATCATCCAGCTTAAGATCGAGCGTG
>CALBSL010000048.1 GCA_937968025.1 uncultured bacterium | reverse complement strand
AGCTCTCCCGCTTGTTTTGCTTGCTGCAGGGTGGGGCGTCCAGAGGAGTCTGTAGGTTGGTTGTTGGCGTCGTCCTGCGCGCGCGCCGCCTGCTGCTGTTGGCGAAGGAGTTCCGCCTCCCACGCTTGCTCGGTGGCCTGATCCTGCGCTTCAGCGAGAGCGGCTCTTTCCATGGCGTCATCGTTGGTTGCTAGTCCATCGTTTGAGGCAGCGGTGGCATCTCCAGGTGTGCCGAACATTGCCTCGTACCCACTTTCAGCGCTTTCTCCTACCCCAATAAACGCATCTCGTTCCCGGTTCATGCGTGCTTGTTGATCGGCGAAGATCGCTCGTGGCGTGGTTGGCGTAGCGGCGAGTGCCAGGAGAGGGGCGGCGACACTTCCTCCTGACAAAGAGGATCTTTCACTGTTTGACGTGCGAGTTTCCGTTGCCCGTGGCAGGGTTCGTTTTGTTCGGGCCTTCATCGAGTCGAGGTGAGCGGCTCGGCGCTGATCGAGGTCGATCTCGTCGCTTCCTTCTGCCTCCGCGGCAAGGACTTGGTTCTTGGCGAAGACGGTTTGTTGCCTGCGCATCCGTCGAGACGTGTCATCAAAGGGGATGCGATCCGTGGTTGATGACGATCGTTGCGGGACGGCGACGGGTTTTGTCGCAAAAGCAAACGTTTTTGGATTTGTCACGGCGAGCACCTGCAGAGCTTCCGGGGTGAGCTGACGGACGTTGGTTCCGGCAGCGCCGCCAAGGGCATCGCTCCATTGATCAAGTTGTTGGAGCGAGACGTTGAGTTTTGCTTGCAACCCGCGTCGCTTGTCTGAGCTCGCTCGTTGCGCTTGCTGCAGAGCGAGCGGTTCCGTTGCGGCCACGGTGTTTGCTGCGGAAGAACGCGGCGCACTAGATTGGGTGAGGGTAGTGGCTCGTTTGATGATCTGCGCTTCTTCTTGAGCGAGGGCGTCTGCCGCTGCCGCCACCTGCTGCCGCTGCGATCCGAGCGCTTGTACGAGTCCTGCGCCCGTGATGCTCGCGGCGGTGGCCCCAGCGATGGCTCCGAGGGCGGTATCAAGAACGGTGGTGGAAATCCCTGCCTGGAGCGCTTCTGCACTTGCTAGATGAGCAGTTGCCTGGGAAAGCAGGAGCGCGCTCAGAACGGCATCAGTGACCTCTGGGTGCGCCGCACGAACGTCAGCCACCGCTTGCAGATGAACGGTCTCGAGCGCGTCTTGGGACAAGGTTGAAGAAGGATCGATCGCGACGGCGAGTTGCGTCTGAATCGTCTGTAAGCGCTGAAACTGGGTTGGGTTGTGTGTTTGAAGGTAGGTCCAACTGTGCGCTTGGAGCTGCGTGCGATACGTGGTCAGGATGGTTTGTTCCTGCTGGCGAACGGCATAGCGCGCACGGAGTTCCTCGCGGGCGGACTGAATGGTCGCTTCTTCGGTGGAGGTCGTCGATACCGAAACTTTCGTTGGCTGTTGAACGGAAGGAGTGGCGGCTGGTGACGGTGAGATGACGGTACTCGCTTGAGCAGCAGCGGTGACTGCTTGCAACGCCGCAGATACGGCGCCTGTCTCAGTCTCTGCCGCTGGCGATTCAAGGTCGTTCAGCGGTTGAACGACGCGCTCATAGGCATCAATAAAGGAAGCACGGTCTTTTCCAGGTTTTTGCGCAAGGAAACGAACGATCTCCGCAAGCCGAGTGCGGCTGCGGGCAATGCCTGCGTCGATTTCAGCATCACGTGTCGTGACAAGCTCGTCATTGGTCTGCTCACTCGCTTGCAGCAGTGTTTCGCGTTCATCGACTGACAAAGATTCAAGCGTTTTGTCTGCTCGAGTGAGATCTTGAACGATAGTTTGAAGGGTGGCCTGACGAGCGAGAAGACGTTGGTGGGTTTCGCGAAGTTTCTCAACCTCCTCCGCAGATGAAAAAGGGTTTGGGCCGCCTCGGATTTCCACCTCTGGAGCGTGCTCGAGCTCGTCGATGGTGGTTTCAAGGGCGTTTGCGGTTGCGTTCGTCTGATCGAGTTCCTGCTCTGCGCGTTCTAAGTGAGCTTTGAGGGCGCGCGCTTGTCGAGCAAGCAAAATCGAGCCGTCCTGGGGTGCGGCATCCGTCGATTCAGCTGGGGCAGCTGCCGTGTTCGCCGCCGCGACCGTTCCCTGTTCGGTGAGCGTGATCGTGTCGTCGAGCATCGAAAGATCGCTCCCTGGGTCGCGTTGCAGCTCACGGGTGAGGCCATCTTCACGTGCGCGCTGTTTCAATAGATCGAATTCTGCTCGCAGCCCTTTGGCGAGCGCAGGATTCGTCGCGGCAGCCTTCGCTCGGGTGGCGAGCTCACGCGCTTGCGCGCGGGGATCGTCGCTTCGGGTGGTGGTAATGGCTTCACGGGCGGCTTCAGCGCGGGTGAGGAGGGTCTGCTCGCGCATGGTGAGCGGCACGGTGCCGCCATCGCGTACCGTTTGGACACGGATACGCTCGAGCTCGTCATCGTAGGCGCGCAACAGATCCGTCAGCGGCAAGCCAGAATAGCGAGCTTCTTCAAGTGCAGCGATGAATCGTTCCAAGCGTTGTTCTTGCGTCTCTTCCGGAAGGGGAGACGGTTGTGTAGACGGGGCGCGTGCTCCATTTAAAGGGCGAGATGAGGCGTTCGCATCATCTTGTGGCGTAGGTACACGCGCGGAAGGGGCATTCCCGTCTGGCATGCTCGTAGTTTAGCAAACATGCTTCCTCAACAACAAACGTCGCCTTGCGGGGCGACGTTTGTCTTACTGCGCAACCGGACCGTTCTTTTGGAGAGTGACGCGAATCGTCTTTTTCTTTGGTGATTTGAGGATGGCTTGCACCAGTCGCTGTTCGATTTCTCGTTCGATGGTGCGGCGAACAGCACGAGCGCCCTCGTCTGCATGCTTCGCTGCTTCCGTCATGAGCCAGTCCACGACCTGTTTTGCCACGGTCGAAGTGGTGCCACGCTGCGCCTTTAATCGACCGAGAAGCTCTTTAAGCTCACGATCGACAATGCCTCGAAGCGAGGTTGGCGCAAGTGGCTGAAAGACCACAATGCGATCCAAGCGGTTCAAGAGCTCCGGACGGAACCGTTCACGGAGGTGTTCCTGGACGAGTGGTTCCGAGAGGGCTTGCGGGGAGCGGTCTGATCCAAACCCGACCGCCGTTTTCTTGAGTAGATCCGACCCGGCATTCGAGGTGAGGACGATATACGTCTGGCGGAAGGAGAGGGGTTTACCCGTGGCGTCCTGCAGTAAACCGTCTTCGAGAATCTGGAGGAGAAGATGCTGCACATCTGGATGGGCTTTTTCGAACTCATCAAAAAGCAGCACCGCGTGTGGACGCTTACGAATGGCGTCACCTAACTTGTTCTGCTCGCGATAGCCAACGTAGCCAGCAGGTGAGCCGAGTAACTTCGATACGGAGTGCCCTTCCGAAAATTCAGACATATCGAAGCGAATGAGCGCCTCTTCTTTTCCGAAGAGCTGGATAGCGAGCTCGCGAGCGAGAGCGGTTTTTCCGGTTCCAGATGGACCCACAAACAACCAGGAACCACGTGGACGACGCGGGTGCACCAAGCCAAGTCGTGCGCGACGAACGATGTCTGTCACCGCATCGACGGCGTTCTTTTGTCCAAGAATCGTCGTGCCGAGTCGGGTGTGAAGATCGGCGAGAGTCGCTTCTTCTGAGGCAGAAAGCACGCTCTGAGGGATGCGCGCCAAGCGGCCAACGACATGAAGAATATCCTCTGCCGTCACCGTAAGCTTCGCCGCATCGCGTGTTGCCTGGAGCGTGGCGAGGGCCTTTCCCTGATCTTTTACCAACTTTTCTTCATCGCGCGCGGCTTTTGCGGCGGCTTTGAGGTCGTTTGAGGTCAGCGCCGCTTCCTTCTGTTCGCGAACGAGAGCAAGTCGCGTTTCAAGCGCTCGTAGTTTGGCGACGTCCTTCTCGGAGCGAAGGCGCGTGGCGACGTGCGCACCTGCTTCATCCAGAATGTCGATGGCCTTGTCTGGGAAGAATCGATCGGTGAGGTAGCGTTCCGCAAGGGTCACGGCGAGAGAGACGGTGCCAGGGGCAAACGCGACATGGTGATGCTGTTCATAGCGCTCACGAAGCCCTTCAAGCATGGCGAGGGTGACCTCGGCCGAAGGTTCATGCACGTCGATGGGTTGAAAACGACGATCAAGCGCTGCGTCAGGTTCGAGGTGTTTCTTGTATTCAGCCCAGGTTGTCGCACCGATACAACGAATATCTCCACGGGCGAGCGCAGGCTTCAGAATGTTGGCCGCATCCAATGAGCCAGAGGTCGATCCCGCACCGACGATCGTGTGGATTTCGTCGATAAACAAAATGATGGAGGAATCACCCTTCACGTCTTCAACGAGCTGTTTTAGGCGCGCTTCAAATTCCCCACGATACATGGTGCCGGCGACCATGAGCGCAAGGTCGAGCGAGTAGATCCGTTTGCCTTGCAAGACATCAGGTACGGTGCCTGCAGCAAGGCGCTGTGCGAGGCCTTCGACAAGAGCGGTTTTTCCCACTCCAGGTTCGCCGAGAAGAACGGGGTTGTTCTTGGTGCGACGGCACAGAATTTCAATCAAGCGATCAAGTTCTGCCTCACGTCCAATGACGGGATCAAGTTTTGCAACGGTTTCGCGGTCGGTGAGGTGTCGAGCAAACAGCTCAAGCGCTTTGCGGCTGAGCTTTCCTGGAGCGGCGGATTTTGTGTCTGGGCCGGTCGTTTCTGGTTCGTGTGCGCCTTCCTCTTCACCGGCACGATGGGTCATTTCTGGGAATGAGGCGGTCGACTTCAACAAGTTCTTCACCTGATCACGGAGTTCATCAGGAGAGAGGTGTTCCTGTGTGAAGAATTCACGAACGTTCTGATCCGGTTTGGTGAGGAGCGCAAACAGAAGGTGTTCGGTGCCAATGTAGCGATGCTCGTGATCGCGAGCGGCAAGAACGGCTCGTTCAAGCAGGAGCCGGCTGGAGCGCGAGAGGTCGGGGGCGATCGCTTGGCCTGGTTCATGGGTTTCCGGGGTGCCGGCAAACGCTCGCTCCGCCTGTTCTTTTCGTGCGCCCGCTTTTGTGAGGAATTCTGCGGCGATACAACCCGTCTCCTGTGTCAGGCCCACGAGCAAATCCCCAGGTTCCACCACCGAGCGTCCGTGCTGCAAGGCAAAAGCAAGCGCTTTTTGGAGCGCTTCTTTGAGGTGGGTGGTGAATCGAGAGAGGAGGTCGTGGTCAAGCATAGGTTAGCGAATCATGGAACGAAGGATGTTGATGCGGTCTTCGATGGGAGGATGGGTAGAGAAGAGGCGGCTCAAGAGTCCTGGGGCCTGTCCGGTTTGAAGCGGAGAGGCGATCCAGAGGTGAGCGGTGGCGTCAGGAGCATGGTCGAGAGGGTCGGTCGCGTGGCTAATCTTCTCAAGCGCCGATGCAAGACCTTCTGGATAGCGGGTGAGCAGCGCTGCGCTCGCATCGGCGAGATATTCGCGTTTGCGGCTGATCGCGAGGCGGATAAGTTGGCCAATGATCGGCGCAAGCACCAAGAAGGCGATACCGACAATCATCCCGATCTGCCCGCCGTTATTGGAGCTTTCGCGTCGCTTGCTCCCACCGAGTCGGAAGAAGAGGTCGCCGAGCAAAGAGAGTGATCCCACCAGCACGCCAACCAGCACCATCCAACGCGTGTCGTAATTTTGAATGTGAGAGAGTTCATGCGCGAGAACGCCTTCAAGCTCGGTGCGGTTCAGCGTTTGCACGAGGCCGCTTGTGACGGCGATGGAAGCATGCTCAGGATCGCGACCGGTGGCGAAGGCATTCGGCGAACCGTCCTCAATGAGGTAGAGCTTGGGCATCGGAAGCCCAGCAGTAATACTGAGGTTCTCTAACATGTTCCACAGTTCTGGCGCCTGCTCCTTCTGCTCCACGCGAACGGCGCCCGCCGTGGATAAGGCGATTGTGTCACCCGCAAACCAGGTGAAGGCCGTTCCGAAGGTGGAAAAGAGGAGAGCGAACACCAGGCCGCTCCAACCGGCGCCCGTCGTTTGTCCGTACGCGTACCCAGCGGCAGATACAAGCCCAACCACGAGCGCGATGAGCAAGACGCTTTTGCGTCGGTTCGCTTCAATAGCGTTGTACATACAAGGGAAGGGGAGAGAGCATCAAAGGGGCCGGAGCCCCTTTGATGGAAGGAGAGGCGATCCGTTAGAATTTCACCTCTACGTTTTTTCGTTCTTCTTCGGAGTCAACCTCAAAGAAATCACGCTTGGTAAACCCAAGGGCATTGGCGATGATGTTCGTTGGGAAGACCTGAAGCTTGGTGTTGAAGTCGCGGACGTTGCCGTTGTAGAAGCGGCGCGAGGCGAGGATCTTGTTCTCGGTATCCGTCAACTCCGTCTGAAGGCTGAGGAAGTTCTGGTTCGCTTTCAGATCTGGGTAGCTTTCGGAAAGGGCGAACAAGCTCTTCAAGGTACCGGAGAGCGCATTTTCCGCTTCGGCCTTGGCATGAGGGTTGGTCGCCGACATGGCAGCGTTACGGGCAGCGATCACTTTTTCAAGCGTTTGTCCTTCATGCGCTGCGTAGCCCTTTACCGTGTTCACCAAGTTTGGGATGAGATCGTAGCGGCGCTTGAGCTGGACGTCGATATCAGACCACGCTTCATCAACGCGATTACGAAGGGTGATGAGACCGTTATAGGTCGCAATAAGCCAGAACGCGACAACGCCCAACACGATCAGGAGGATGATGAGTGGTGACATAGAAGAAAAAGATGAGTCCTTACACGGGTACTCTACGCTGTTTGAGCTGTTTCTGCAAGGTGAAAACCACAGATCCAGCGTTTTACGACGCAAGACTTTGTGTATGAGAATAATGCACAGTTATACAAACACCCCGCCGACGGCTCACCTGCCTCCGGAAGAAGAGGAGGTGAGTCCGTTGACGGGGTTTCAGATAATCCTAGTAGAAATGAGCGAAGAGGCTTGGCATTTGGTGCTGAGGGCTTGGTGCACGGCGTGTAGCTCGTCACGCCTTTCTTTTTCGTGAGCCGATTGTGCGTGCAGGGCAAAGCTCTCATCAGCATCAACGGTGGTAGGGGTACATGACCATCTCGAGCTTCGCTCACTCGCTATCGGCTGCCAAACGGCGGCCGAGTAGCTGTGGCTTTAGCAAGAGGGTGCGCAGGAGGGAGGGGGGCGCATGGTTTGTACAAGCGATATTTTTCCGCCCGGCAGTGATGCCCCGCTCAACCTCTTGGTATGCCGACGTCTTCCCGACGGCGAGCTCTCAAGGCGCAACAAATGAGCTTGCGAGGCATGCTACCGCAAAACAGGGCATGTGTCAATGGGCGGCACCACGATTTAGCGTTTTACGACGCAAGACACAAAAAAACTAGAAAAAAGACTGAGAAGCTGATACCCTCCACAA
>CALBSL010000047.1 GCA_937968025.1 uncultured bacterium | reverse complement strand
GACGTCGATCAGTTCTTCGGGACTGAACCGCCCGCCGCGCCAGCGTTTCGTCGATTTCAGGAGCGTGTCGAGGGCGCTGCGCAACGAAATCTGGAACAGCCGGTCAAACTCCGTAATGGCCTGTCCCTCGGGCCGCCACCGTCGCTCCATGCGAAACGCCGTCTGCAGCACGTGCCAGCCTTCGCGCAACAGCCCCAGAGGCGGCAGCTGTCTCAGCAGCATGCGGATGACAACCTGGACGTTCTGCGCCTTGAGCAAAGGTTCCGGTTCGCCGCCGTGATCGACTGCCGCTGTTCGTCGGTGAGCCCGCCGTGCGCGAGATGGCGGTCCAGTTCGGCCGTGATCGGCCACGGCAATCCCAACTGATAGCCGCCGAGCGGATTCAACTCGTGGGCGTGGGACAGTCCCGCCGCCAACGCGTCGATCTCGATCACGAATTGCACCTTCAAGAACTCGGCGGGGGCGAATTCGCTCGTCGTCCCGGCGTTCACGAATGCTGGCACAAAGGTCATCACCGGCAACGTGTTCGATAAGGCGGTGGCGTTCGGGCAGGGGGCGTGGTTCCCCGAGGTGCGGTCGATGCCGAGCTTGGCCCCGAGCTGGTCGTGGGTCATCTTGAAGCGGTCGAGGTAGTCCTTGAACCCTTGCGCCTTTTCGATCGGGTTCAGGTCCGTTCGCTGGATGTTCTCGACGAGCGCCAGCTCCAGGCGCTGGCGCGGCGTCGTCTCCTTGACCACCACCGGCACGGTCAGCAGCCCGGCCGCGGCGGCCAGGTCGATCCACACCGTGATGTCGACGACGAAGTCCTGGCCGTCGCGGCGCTCATGGTCGAACACACCGTGGTTCCCGCGAACGGTCAAGCCGCGCAACTCAATTCGATCAGCCACCGGCACACCCCGGGGCCTGCTCGCCACGCCACCACGCACTGACGACGGCGAGCGCATCCGCGGACGCCCGCACGTCGTGCACGCGCACCCCCCACACCCCGGCTCGCGCGGCCAGTGCGGAGCGAGGTGAGGTCTCGCTGAAAATGCTCGATTACGCGAGCAAATTCTGGGCGATGAGCATCAAGATGCGTGGACATAGATGTTCGTCAGCGTGCCACAGACAGCCCTGCCCTGTCAATGGAAGGAGGCTATCGCGGAATCGTTCCGAGATAGAGATTGCTCTGTGCCGCCTCATCGAATACGAGGAACGAGGCCGATCGTGACGTTGGCAGTTTTTTTGGCGTCCAGGTTTGACCAAGGTCATCGGTAAAGACCACAGAGGTTTCCGTCGCGTACACAAGCAAGCTTGGATTTCGTGGGTGAAGAGCAAACGCACGGATGTTCGTTTGCGCAGACGGCGTTGGGAGGCTTAATGCCAGCCAGGTCGAACCACCATCGGTTGAACGGAGAATGCCGTTGCGAGACACGTGGAAAATCGTGTTTGAGTTTGAAGGGTCAATATAGACGCCAATAGGTCGACGAGAACCCTCGAATCCATCAAGCTGCGCACGAATTTCGGTCCAAGCCTCGCCACGATTCGTTGACTTCAGGATACCGGCGCCGTTGGTCGCGATGTAGAGCGTTTGTGGTGAACGTCGATCGATCGTAATCATGTTGATGCGAGCATCAGCACGGTACAGCACGCGCCAGCTTGCTCCCCCGTCTTCAGATCGGAGAATATCGCCATCCACATTCCCTGCATACACCGTCTTTGGATTCGAAGGATCAATCACGACACTCGTGTATTGTTGCGTGGTTCGAGGGTCGTAGTACACCTGTCCCCAGTCGCGTCCACAGGTTTCCGTTTTGAGCAGCTGGTTCAAACGCGCAACAAACACCGTGCACTTATCTTGAGGATCAACCGCGATGGAAGTGACTTGTCCCGAGGTGAGACCTCGTGCCTGCTGCCACGATTGGCCACCATCGAGCGTCATCAACAACCCGTTTTGCGTTGTACCCACATACATCGTGGTTGCCTCTTGAGGATCAAATGCCGTAGAAACCGTTGCGACATTGCCGATACTCCCAACTTTCGCCCCTTGATTGAGTACGGTGAGTTGAGACCAGGCGCCACCAAGATTCGAGGTAGTAAAAATTCCACCATCAGGTGCACTTGAAGATGACCCCGCTGAACAGCCGGCGCCCATCAATACCAAGGCGCCAACCACCGACAAAAGAGCAATGCGCTTCATATGAACTACAGTATACCACGCTTTTGAAAAATCTGCCGCTCACTCGTCATGAGTTCGATACCGAATCGCGCAGGTATGGCCGTCTCTAAATATCGCCATGAAGCCACCAAACCCTCACCTAGACGCGCATCTGGCTGCAACCTCCAGCGCTCCATGAGTAACAGGAGGAGAATTCGCCATTCCTGTTGAGGTGTCGCGGTTTTCTCGATCGATTTTTGCCAGTCATCCATGGCGGCAATCACGAGACCGCTGTCGCCACGACGCATTGCAGAATCAATCGCCGCTGCGTGCGACACACACCGCTCCCACCAAGCTGGTTCCGCCTGGCGTCGCACGAGCAACCCAGGACGCCCGAGCATCGCTGACACCCAACTCTGCGGTGCACCACACTCCGTTGCCATGGTGCGCATCTCAGCATCTGAAAGGAGCGCATGCCACAGCGGCACTATTCGCGACCGAAGCGTGGCGGGCAGAGCCTCAGGACGACTTGCGATAAGCAAGAAAGTGATGCCGGAACGAGGTTCTTCGACGTCCTTTAGTAAGGCGTTCGTTCCGGCGGCATTCAGTTCGTCCGCATGATCGATCAGAAAAACTCGCCGACCGCCATACGCCGATGTCTGATGCGCTTGTGCAAGAAACTGTTTCACCTCATCGACACCTGATTCACCACGCGCATCAAGAATAACCAGGTCAGGGTGTGCGGTGAGCAGCATCTCTTCAGGCATGCCGAGGATCGCTCGTGCGAATATGTTTGCAACTCCACGCTTCCCTAGATGTTCTGGACCAAAAAACCCATACGCCGCAGCCGGAGATGCCGCCACTTGTAGAAGCCGCGAACGAATTGAACCGTGACCGATAAGCGCGAGTGACATATCGCCACCATACCGGCCACGATAGAGATTGCCAACACCGCCTGGAATCATGCGCCTCCCCTTGCTACACTGCCCCTATCTATGCGCCGTCTTGATCTTGCCTTCACCGCCCTCCAAGTCCCCGTCGACGTTCTCGCCCTGGTTGCCGCGGCCATCACCGCCTATCTTCTGCGCTTCTCGCAGCCGCTCGTTGAAATTCGGCCCATTATTCAAGAGATCACCCTTTCGCAATACATTGGATCCGTGAGCACGTTTATCCTGGCCTGGATGCTCTGCTTTTTCCTTGCAGGTTTGTATCCAAGTAAACAGCGCCCACGCCTTCAAGAGCTCAGCCGTATCGTTCTTGGCAGCACGGCGGGCATGATGGTGATCATCGCGACCGTCTTTTTTCGACGTGAGCTTACCACGTCTCGTTTTCTGGTTATTGCCGTCTGGGCGTTAGCCATGGTCTACGTTTGGCTCGGTCGCACCCTGCTCCGCGCTATTCGTCACTCCCTCCTTTCCCGCGGCATCGGGCATCAACGCATCGTTGTTATCGGCTCAAGCAATGCCGCCGCCGCCCTCAAAACGCTCTACCTACAAAAACCCTGGCATGGCTACACGGTCGTAAAAAGCTATAAAACCTGGAACGATTCGGCCGCGGAAGAAGTGCTCCGCATGAAGCAACAACACCGTGTAGACGGCATCCTCCTCGCGGAACCACGCATGAGCAAAGAGCAATCGCTTGATCTCATTGGATTTGCAGAAGAGCATCACCTTGGGTTTCGCTACCTCGCGGACCTGTTCGCCGCAAAATTCACTCGCATTGATGTAAGTGCTGAAGCAGGCATTCCGATCATCGAGCCAAAACGCACCCCTCTCGATGGCTGGGGACGGATTATCAAACGCACATTTGATATCGTTGTTGCCTCGGTGGTGCTCATTCTCACCTCTCCTCTTCTGCTCCTTTCAGGAGTGATCATTCTTTTGCAGGATGGTTTTCCTATCCTCTTTCATAACGAACGCGTTGGCGAGCGAGGGCGGCACTTTCCCGTCTATAAACTGCGCTCGATGTGGAAACGGTACTGCATCGGCCCTCAGTTCGCCGCACAAACCACGCAAAACATTGAGTTCGAACAACAGCTGATTAAACAAAAAAGTATCAAGGACGGACCGGTCTATAAAATTACGGACGACCCTCGCATCACTCCTTTCGGCAGGCTCATTCGACGTTGGTCGATTGATGAACTCCCGCAATTTATCAACGTCCTCCAGGGAACGATGTCGATTGTAGGCCCTCGTCCGCATCAGCCTCGCGAGGTAGAAAAATACCAATCTCACCATCGCAAAGTGTTTGCGATCAAGCCAGGAATTACCGGCATGGCCCAGGTTTCCGGTCGCAGCGATCTGAGTTTTGACGAAGAATCGAGGCTTGACACTTGGTATATTGATCATTGGTCTCTCTGGCTGGATATTGTCATCCTCTTGAAAACGCCATTCGTGATCGTACGGCAAGACGGGGCCTACTAAGCGTTAATCTCACCTGCTAGTCTTGAACCGATGCGCATCGCCCTTGTTCATGATTACTTCCTCCAAGATGGAGGCGCAGAACGTGTCGTGCTCGCTTGGCAACGACTGTTTCCGCGTGCGCCCATCTACACCCTCCTCACCGACCCACGAACGCTACCGGAAGGCTTCGATGGTGAACGAATACGCCCGTCATCGTTGCAAAAGCTGTTGATTCACCCAAAGATCTATCCGCTCCTCACCCCGCTCATGCCGATGGCGGTTGAGCAGATTGACCTCCGCCAATTTGATCGCGTCCTCATCTCTACCTCAAGCTTCGCGAAGGGCGTGATTGTGCCACCACAGGTCAAAACGATCTGCTACATGCACACGCCGACACGTTTTTTGTGGGAAGAACGCAAACGCTACGCCCACGATCGTGGGTGGCCCGCGCTTAGTCGATTGCCAATCGCGCATACGTTTCATCGACTTCGAGCCTGGGATTACGCCGCCGCGCAGCGTCCACACCAACTCCTCACCAACAGTCGAACCTCGCAGGCGCGCATTGCCCGCTACTACTCTCGCAGCGCCGAAATTGTCTCGCCGCCGATCGATCTCTCGATAACGCCATTTACCACGCAACGATCTCCTCGATTTTGGCTCACGGGTGGAAGATTGATTCCCTACAAACGATTCGATCTCTCGATTCGTGCAGCGAATTTCCTCCATGTCCCTCTCAAGATTTTTGGCTGCGGTCCGGCAGAAGCCTATTTGCGTTCGATTGCCGGCCCAACGGTTGAGTTCTTGGGGTCTATTACCGATCAGCAGAAGTACCAACTCATGCATCAAGCCTACGCGTTTCTCCATCCGCACCTAGAAGACTTCGGGATGACGGCGCTTGAAGCCCTCGGCAGCGGGACGCCGGTGATCGCCTTTGATGGAGGTGGCGCACAAGAAACGGTTCAACCGGGCGTGAATGGCGTTCTTCTTCCAACGTCATCCGTTTCTTCCCTGCTGGAGGCGATGCGCCAGTTTGACCCAGCAAACTTCGATCCAACCACCGTTCGAGAGAGCGTGCGCGCCTTTGATCTCCCCCGCTTCAACGAACAGATCCTCCGGTATGTCAACGCTGATTGATGGTTCCTGCCTCCTGACACCACGACCCACGGGCGTATCCATCGCTGTTCGAGACCTGCTTGTCCAACACCGTTTTCCGCTTGAGGGAGCTGCGACTATCGGCACCATTGCCGCCGGACACATCCCTCATCCCCTGCCGAATCACGGATACGAACACGTGCACCGTTCGCTGCCGAGTAAAGCCGCCCATGCTGTTGCGCTGGCAGGAGTGTCGTTCCCGGAGCTGATTCCTGGGTCGTGGTCACGACTCCTCCTGCCAAACCTGAACATCGTCGGGATTCCTCGTATTCCCTTCGATATTCTCGTGCACGATCTCTCGTTCTTGGTGCATCCGCCGTGGTTTTCTACAAAAACGCGAATCTGGCATCGCCTTGCTCGCCCAAAAGCCCTCATTGAACGCGCCGAGCGTGTCTTTGCCTTCTCTCCGCAAACGGAACGAGCGCTGATCGATCTTCTAGGCATTCCTCAGGAGCGAATCATACGGATCCCGCCGCAGATTGAGCCGCTCATTCGACAGTCTTCGCCACGACCCCTCGAAGGACCGTATCTATTTCTGCTCTCCGGGGAGGATCCTCGAAAAAACCGAGCATGCGTCGAACGAGCCTTTCTTGAGCTGATCAAAACGCATCCACACTGGAACCTGGTGATTGCCGGGATGGAATCCCCTTCTAACCACCCACATATCCAACATCTTCCCTATCTTTCGCCGGAGGAGCGGATTCGCTGGATGCAGCACGCATCATTGTTTGTGTACCCCAGCTGGTATGAGGGATTCGGGCTTCCTTTGCATGAAGCGCAAGCACTTGGGGTGCCCACCATCGCGTCGAGCGCCACCACCGTCGCCTCGACCGCCCCTCCCGAGACGCTTCTTTTGTCACCGTTCGCTCCAGGCGCATGGGCAAAAGCCTTTCGAGATCTGGCAATATCTGTTTAGAAAGGGTTGACATTTTGAGAAAAGCGCTCTACGCTTGTCCTGCGTCAAATCGGTGACGCCAACCATCTGTGGGTGTACATTTCCATGAAGAAGGATCGACTCGAGTCTCGGCGGTTCCTCGACAGCCTCCGCTCCCTCCGCCTGAAGGGAAAGCTGCTCACCAACAACGAGAAGCTCCTGATCGTCGCCGTCTACCTGACCCTCAACCACAGGCCACGCCCCAACTCCAAGCTGTTCATCAACTTCGCCGACCTCGCGCATGGGCTGTTCGAGACCTTCCCCGACTTCGCCGATGCCGACAAGGGACTCTATCTCCGCGGGAGGATCCGTGGAACGACGCCCAAGCTCAACGAAGATCTCGTCCGCTCCAACCTCTTCGGCCCGAAAGCGCCGCTCAAGTACTGGTTCGAGTGGGTGCCGCGCGAGAGCGCCCTGTTCGTCAACGAAGAAGGGCTCCGGCATGCACAACGGCTGCTGGGGATGCGTACCGCTGACGCCAAGCGTTCGACGATCATCAGCCCGTCTACGGCCATCCTCAATCCCACGACCAACGAGTTCTTGGCCATGCGGACGGCGCTCGAGCCCGACATCCGGCTCATCGAGGCGATCAAAGAGCTCAGCTTCGTGCGTCGACCCCTTCGCCCCCTCGAGACGGACCAGCCGGAGCTCATCCGCACCCTCACCCGTCGGTCGCAGGTCGCCGGCGCACCGAAATCACTCCTGAAGTTGGCCTTCGACCGCGTGGCCAGCCTCCACCAGACCGAGGCGGCCTGCCTCTCCACCGTCACCGCACACGAGGTGGCCGCGCAGAAGATCAGCGATCTGCAACGACTGTACGAAGCGTGTCTGAACGTGCTGAGTCGACCCGCACCCAGCCCTCGCATCGACCACAAGTACTACCGACCCAATGGCGAAACCGCTGCATCGCAAGCCATCCACTGACCCCCCTCCCCAGCCAAACGCTGGGATTTTTCTTGCCCTGTTGACGAATCCCCCACCTTTTTTGTATCCTCTACCCACATTCCGGGGTCGTCTAACGGTAGGACGCTTGGTTCTGGCCCAAGTAATCGAGGTTCAAATCCTTGCCCCGGAGCCATGAGCGACAGTGTCTGGTGACCCAGACACTGTCAATCACTAGAGCATCAAGCAATTGGTGAGATGGTGATTGAAAAACTATGTCAGACGATCCTATTACAGATCTGGCGAAGAAGTCGATTGAAGAGTCTGCTAAAATTGCTGAAAAATTTCTTGGAAAACTCATTAGCCCTGCCCTAGAAGAAGGTGGTGGTATTTTGAGTGATACGATGAAATTTTGGCGTTTTAAAAATCAGATCAATCTAGTATTAAAGGCGCAGGCATTTTTGACATCCAGGGGTATTGATCCAGTTCGGATTTTACCCAAGACACTAATCCCTATTCTTGAACACGGTTCCCTGGAAGAGGATAGTGAAATGCAGGATCGATGGGCTGCTTTGTTGGCACATGCGGCAGACCCCATTTTAGGTCAGCAGGTTCGACCAAGCTACCCAGAGATTTTAAAACAGCTTTCGCCGATTGAGGCCAGGATCTTGGAAGCTTTCTACGATTCCATGAAGGATGTACCGATAGATGATCGCGAAAAACATGGAATGATTAAGGCAAGAGTTTTAGATGTTTTTTCTTTATCTGATGAGGAGTATAAAGTAATTGTAGACAGCTTAGTAAGGCTAGGTATTTGTCAGTGGCCAACCTCGCTTGGAGGCGTTACCATCGGCGACTCTCCAATGATTCTACGTTCTTACGATTTTATATCGTTATCTCCGTTAGGTTCGGATTTCATTAAGGCATGTAAGCTTGCCTGAGCCAATTTTTTTCAATGCTCTTTCATATGTCTGTTCTACAAAATCACTGGATTCAACTTTCGGTAAGAGAGGTCTCTGCGCAGTGTAAACTTGCGCTAGATGCTTGGGCAGATCTGGAACGTGAAACTGTGGGCGGCGCTTATGGTGTATTTGGGAGAGTACACTCTTTTCTTGCGCACGCGGCAATTCTTTCAAAACTAATAAAGGCATCTGACATAGAGGATACAGGTATAACTAATGTTCTTGGAAAGGAGCTTTTGATTCCACTTAATTCTGCTATACATGATAGACGACTGCGTAATAACTTAGAGCACTATGATGAAGAGCTGAAAAAATGGATTAAAACCAAAGGGATAATGGCTAACATAGGAACCTATAATTTGGGACCGAAAAACTCATTAGCGATTCCCGATCTGGTCTACGTTACGCACTACGACCCTGGAACTAGAATTTTTACCTTCGTTGACGAGGATTTTGACTTGGTGAGCATCGCCCAAGAAATCAGTCATATTCAGTCTTGTGCAGAAAAATGGATGGTGGATAATCATCTAATGCCATCATGGCCCACAAGCGTCAAACCCCCTCTTGAAAGACTCTCAAGCTTGTTGCAAAGTCGAGTTCCTAACCCGCCCGTCGAGCCATGAGCGACCGTGTCTGGTGAATCAGATGCGGTCAATCAAAAATCCATCACAAACGTGGTGGTTTTTTGTTGTTTAGCACAGCTTTGGGAAGTGAGAGAACGTCTCCCCGCCTTTGCTCCGAAAGTCCATTCAACATTGACAATTTCAAGGTATTTTAGTACAATCTTTATCTCCTCGCACACAGGGTGCGTAGGAGTCACCAAGGGGTGCATCTTGCACAGTCAAAATCGGTCTCAGCTCTTTTCTCTGCTGGCCTCGCTCCTCGTTGGCTGCGCGCCGATCGATGGCGGGCCGGACACGCCGGAGCCGGTCAGTCATGTCTCCCAGGCGCTCAGCGTCACGACCTGCGTGCCTCACAGCGTTTATTCGATCTACGCGATCGAGATCGGGGGTGACAGCAGCCAGCCCGAGTGGGCCAGACAGTTGGTGTTCCCCTGCGGGGTTCGCCGCCCGCTCGACTCCAACCGCGGGGATGGATGCTCGCCTTACGGGTTTGCGCTCCCCATCCACTTCACGAACAGCCAGCCGGGTGTGACTCCTATCGGGGGGTATCCGGCAACCGGCCAGTTCATGCCGGTCTGGGCCCTCGGTGCGCACCAGGTCTCTGGAGCTCAAAGGGCGATCTACGTGACCGAGATCAGCGGCGAGGCGCTTCGGCAGGCAAACGGCGCACGCCTGTCGTACGGAGAGCTCTGGCAAGGCTTCTACCGTGCATCCATGGTACGTGTCAACGGCTTCGAAACGAACATGTTCGAGCGCTGGACGGTACATGCCCATCGCTCCCTCATCTACTCCGCGGACAGCAGCGGACTGTATCGCGACGAGTTGCAATACGGAGCCAATGGGTTCCACGCGACCGGTCTCGATATGAACACCGCCTGCAACGTGGTGCACCCCGCAATGGGGGCATTCGTCGGCTACACGAGCGGCGTCACTCATCCATGGACTTCGGTTCGGTACGTGACGTGCAGCCAGAACGAGTCGATGGGTAGCGCACGTCCCGTGCTCAGCACGACGGGCGTGAACCCTCACAGCGCAATCGTAACGAACAAAGGTCTCAACCTCGG
>CALBSL010000046.1 GCA_937968025.1 uncultured bacterium | reverse complement strand
TGCCGGATGCTCGCGTTTGACCGGCGGCGGAGCGCGATGGTCGCGGTGGGCGGGCGCATGATGTCTTCGTTCTCTTGCGGCACACCGACGTGGGATTCGTGGGAGCGGCGCTACCTTGATGTTCCCGTGTTCGATCTCCAGCCGCCGCGGGCGAAGCTGTCGGTGCCGCGGGAGAAAATTGCGGAGGTTCTGGCGTCGGTTCTGGCGCGGTATCCGGTTGAGGATGTGGGGGTGCAAGAGCGGCCGCTGGAAGAGGTGATCGCCAAGATCGCGCGCGATATGGGCGTACTCACCGTCGGCGTGGTTACAAAGCCGTTCTCGTTCGAAGGTCCGCGCCGGATGCGGATTGCGGAGGAGGGGATCGAGAAGCTGAAAGAGTTCGTCGATACGCTGATCGTCATTCCGAACCAGAACCTGTTCCGCATCGCCAACGAGAAGACGACGTTCGCCAAGGCGTTCGAGATGGCGGACGAAGTGCTCTATGCAGGCGTGCGCGGGGTCACCGATTTGATGGTGATGCCGGGTTTGATCAATCTCGACTTTGCGGACGTGCGTACCGTGATGCGCGAGATGGGCACCGCGATGATGGGCATGGGCGAGGCCGAGGGCGAACGTCGTGCGATCGAAGCGGCAGAAGCCGCAATCTCGAATCCGTTGCTCGACCATTCGTCGATGAAGGGCGCCCGCGGCGTTCTCATCAACATCACCGGCGGTCTCGACATGACCCTGTTCGAGGTCGACGAAGCCAGCAATCGTGTCCGCGACGAAGTCGATCCTGATGCAAACCTGATCTTTGGTTTTACGTTTGACGAAACCATGGAAGGCACCATCCGCGTGTCGATCATTGCCACCGGCATTGATGCCGAGGTTGAAGCCAAGAAATCATCCACATCGTCTTCTGGCGGGCGTAGCCTGTTGGGTGGATCTGGAATTGCCTCCCGCACATCGCGCTTTGAGTCCTCCCGCACAGAGCAGGTCCAATCCCCTGCCCGTGCTCCTGTGCCGGCGCAGCGTGAGTCAGCTCGCGCGTCGTTCCCGCAATCGGTTCAATACGCACCAGTATCACAACCGATCCAACAACCACTGGTTCAACCTGCTGCTCAGGTAACTCCTCAACCACCACTGGACCTTCCCGTACAACAACCTGTACAACAGCAAGCGGAAACAGCTTATGCCCGTGGAACACGTATGGGCGAAGCCTATATTCCTCCACAACCTGTCGAAGTCCATGCCCAGAATGGGTATGCCTCGCAAGTTATGCAGCAACAAACTCAGGCCTACTACCAGCCAGAAGACGTTCAACAACCCGTAGGGCAACAACCCATGGCGCAACAGCCTCAGGCTCAACAACCTGCACGCAAAAAATCGCCATCCCTGTTCGAGAGGATTACCAGCGGCTATCGTCGTGTGGAAGCCAGCATTGATTCCCTGTCCGGATCAGATCATAACGATGTGTTCTCCGGTGAAGGTCAGGCGGTACAACCTCAAGCTCCGCGTTCACAACGTGTTGCGCCGGCTGTATCCTCGTCGGCACCTATGGCTCAACAACCTGTGCAACAACCAGCGCAAGGTCGCTTGAACATCGACGGGCCATCTGCCCCGAAAGCCGAAGAGGATGAATTGGATATTCCAGCCTTCCTCCGTCGTCAAACGAGCTAATCCCTACAAACATAAGCCTTAAAAATCAAATCCATTTTAAAACCCGCCAAATGGCGGGTTTTGTACAATATCTGATGCGCAACTATTCCTGAACTTGGGTCGCGTAATCTTTTTTCTCGGTAATACGTGCTTTTTTACCGCGCAAACCACGCAAGTAGTAAAGTTTTGCACGACGAACAGCACCACGGCGGATCAGTCCGATGCTTTCGATGCGTGGGGACAGAAGTGGGAATACACGTTCGACACCTTCGCCATAGGAAATTTTGCGAACGGTAAAGCTTTCGTTGATGCCATGGCCTTCACGGGCGATACATACGCCTTCATAAGCCTGAATACGCTCGCGGTTACCTTCAACGATCTTGACGTTGACTTTGACGGTATCGCCAGCTTTGAATGGGGGAATGGTTTTGCCAGCGGTCAGTTTTGCAACTTGGGTGGCTTCAAATTTTTGTAATACGTTCATGTTGTGCTCCATTTTATACGAACCCCGATAAGGAGAGAGATATCTCCTGCGGATCCATTATTTTGTTAAAGTTGGTGGGTTATACCCTGATTTGAACAAAGAAAGCAAGGGTTTTTAAGGGAAATAGACGTTTTTAAGGCTTATTTTGTTTAAGGCTTATTTCGCCAATAAATCTGGTCGGCGGGCCTGCGTAAGCTCTAAAGATTGGGCATGCCGCCATTTGGCTATGTTTCCGTGATGGCCGCTGGTCAGAACATCTGGGACGGCGCG
>CALBSL010000045.1 GCA_937968025.1 uncultured bacterium | reverse complement strand
TACAGACGCCGACGTTCACCGTTGTTAGTGGATTCCCCTCTCCATTTGATCCGGCCGCAATTGGATCAATGTACAGAGCTCCACCACCCCAATATACCGCCACCGCATCTCTCGTGCTCATGCTTAGCTGTGTTTGAGCAATCGATCCCGGTCCAGGGAATAAATCCATCTCTGAAGTACGCGTTGGGCTCTGGATGCGTACTCCGAGATACCAGCCATAGAAGGCCCCGAATCGACCGCTACGATCCGGATCAGGGATTCCCGTACTCATGTTACAGGTTTGACCCGATGGACACGATGGCAAACGAATGATCGGATTGTTTATTCGGACAAATCCTAGACGGCCATCAACGTAAGGGACTCGACGAGTAGGATCTGTTGGATCAAGGGTCTGCTCTTCACTCGTCCAACGATCAGCCGTCTCATTTCCCAAGAGGTTAGTCTTGTAGAAATGATCTTCCGTGTAAGAACAGTGGGAATCGGTTAAACAATCGATCTGCGTCGTCTCCACGACTCGCTGCTGTCCATTTTTCGTCCAGCGAATGTTTCGACACTGACCAAGCGTGGTTGATGTCGCCCCTACGCATTGACCCGTCACACGAATTGGACACTCGTACGTATTTGTTGCCTCACCGGTGCAGTAGAGCGGTCGACCGATGTCTGGGTCCGTGTCTCCGTCTGCTACGTACCGTTGAGAGCGAGTGATCGGAATACTTCCGTCGCTACAACGAAACGCTCCAGCAACTGCCGCCTGTCTCTGGGTCAGCGTGCCATTCTCACCTGTGTCGCCAGGTCCCAAGTAGAGCTGGTTCGCGCCACGCCTCCAACCAGCCTGAGCCACACAGTCCCCAAAGAGCTTCTGGTTATTCGATGAGTACAGATCCGGCGCCCCGATACACATGTGGATGAGCTGACTATTGGTTTGTGGGGAGCTGACAGTGATGATCGATCCAGCGTTTATCCCTGTCGTTGCAGAACAAACTACCGTTCTACTTGGAGTGAGCACGCCCAACTGACACTGCTCGCCCGTTGTTTCTGGAGTTGGCAGCCCACAGTCTGCACTTGGTCCAGACGTGTCCGTCGGTGATTGTGGCGTACACTTTTTCCCTGCGAATGTTCCCGCTACACACGTTCGATCGTTCACGGTGATCGTCTGATCCGTGAAGCGATAGACACGATAGATGCGCGCAAACAAGTTAGAGAGATACGCGTACTTCTGGATGGGTGTTCCGAGACCGCCACCATCTGTATACGTTGAGTACCCCGAGGCAAGGAAGGAACCGGTTTTCGCCGCCGACACACCCGCCATCAAACCCGGAACTTGGAAGAGCGGCTCTGACCCTGCTGGACCCGTGTTCAACGCACTTGAGAACGGTGCAAAGGTCTGACCGTAGCCAATGTTGAGGTTTGGCACCGTGTACTTCGACTCACGCCAGACACGATCCGTGAAGGCGGCATCCTGAGCCGTCTCCACTGAACGCACCTCAACCAGCTCGCGACAGACGTCGGCACTCATCGCACGAACGTACATGTACATGAAGTGGTTATCGGTTGATGCACTTCCGCCACAGGCAGATACCCAGAATCCAATGAACTTCCATGGGCCACGAACATTGTTCACAGACACTTGAGCGTTGCGGTCTGTTGGTGTCTGGTCAGATTCGAACACGGCACGAATGGAGTAGTACGGCTTGTCCGAGGTACAGCGCGCCGTTTCAGGCAGATGCAATTGGCTCATCTGTCTGATTCCGGACCCCTGCGAAGAGAAGGCCAAGAATTTCTGTGCCTTATCTGAAGCGCGATACCCACCCTCCCAATACTTGACGACACAATCTCGCGCCGGATCGTTGTAGCAAGGCATGCGCAGTGCGTTGCGATCGTTTGGTTCTTTCGTGAGCACCTTCTCAGATCCACGGGTTAAAATCGTTTGTAGATCTTGCTCTGCGAAGAACCCTTGACGCCACTGGCGATCAGCTGTAGCGGTCTGGCTTGAATCATCATAGTCGCTGACGCGTACTCCATCCACCCAGTCTTCGTTATAGCCACACGCCAATCGACCATTCCCGTTCGGATTTTCAAATGGCTTAATCTCGAAGAATGAGAGGTTGTTTTCACTTGGGAGCCCAAGCTGCTGCATTCTTCCCGCAGAAATTCCGTAGAATGTTTCAGTATAGCTCTCTTCTGGACGTCGGCCGGTGGCCACAAGTCTGATCGCTCGTTCATCAACCCCTAAGTTATTGAGCAGGGTCATGACACCGTTATCTTGGTCATCATCCGCCTCTTCACACTGGTTGGCAGCGAGACTTCCTTCTGGATTAGCACGGTTGAAGTAGCTTCCCGCTTGGTTCCCCGAGGAACCGAACTCGTGTGAATCGGAGACGAGGTTGTCTTGAAAGGCGAGACCACCCTTTGGATACTCTCGGTTTGCTCCAGGAAGCATCATCCCGTCAGGTAATCGATCGAAGAATTCTGGACGAATATCGACGCTCTTTGGATTTTTTGCCGGAGAGGCGCAGTAGTACTGACCCGAGTTCTGTGGTGGGAAGTACCCCGCCGTGTCGACATATCGATACGGATCATTCGTCCCGCCAATGATTGGCGATGGGCTCCAGGTCAAACATGGATACTGCTGATCTCCCAGAATCCCCTTCGGACGACTGGTATCGTACTCGAGACAGACCCCTTCAACGCCGCGTACCTTCTCAATTTTATCGAAGGCCACGCACCTCCCTCCTGCTGCTGATGGGCCGCACCCAAGGTTTGCGGCAGCGGCTGCCTGTGCGGCCGTTGACGTGGAACCGCTTGGATCAAACACCACGGACGGAACACAGGACTGACCATCGCGAGGTCCACCAACACACAACCCAGGTGGAACCGCTTGCGACTGCGCACTGAAGAAGAGTGGTGACGTTCGACCCGGATAGGTCACGCGCTTATAGCTGCACGAACAGTCTTCGCCAAAGGCACAAACATTCACGCTCTCGTATCCTGGTTCACGCTGTTTTGGTGCCGGTGGATTCAGGAGCTGATCCCAATCCTGTACGACAACCGTTCCGAATGGAGCATCTGCCTCTGGATACGCTCGACAGAGGGCACGAGGGTACGCACCATCAACGATCGTGCTCTGTTCTTGCGTTTCAAGCACCGAGAGCTGATCGGCGAGCAATCGGAAGTTGTTCGCTTCGACCCCACCTCGGAAACCGAAGTAGCAATTCGCCGTTCCTCGATCCGCTTCTGCACGTAGGTAGTACCCGATCTGACCCGTCCCACGATGGCGACATAAATCGATGCCCGCTGTTTGTGACACACTGAATCCTGCACGTGCTGGATCGTTCGTCGGCAAGAGCTCCGCCTGGTTTGGTCGAGTTGGAGC
>CALBSL010000044.1 GCA_937968025.1 uncultured bacterium | reverse complement strand
GGATCGTGCCGGAGCTGGATCGCTGTGGGCCCGAGAATGGAACAGCTGCGCCCGCTCAGCGACCCCGCGCACCGCTGATCCAGACCAGTATGTGTGCGCCCCAGTCTCCAACACGTCGGGTCATCCGGCGGAACGTTGCCGCCTACCGAATAACAGAGGCATCAACCAAACAAGCGCGGAATACTACGAAAGCTTCGAAGGTCAACAGCGTATTCCTACGGCTGATCGCAATGAAAATAATGACAACAACACCTGTACGATGGTAGCTGGGTATCAGCCAAATCCGCGTTTGTGTCCTGATCCAAGTAGCGAGTTCTGCGGACTCATTGCCTACGACATGCGTCCACAGCGACCGGATTCGCAAACCTTCACGACGACGCTGCTCCCAACCGATGTCACGCTCGGTCACTACACGCCGTCGTACCTCGGTTCAGGACAGCCAGATGCGAACTTCCGCTACATTCACTACTACACGCCACGTCCGCCACGGATTGCTGCGCCTCCGGCCAGCTGTCCATCGGGTATGTCATGTGGGGTGCAGGATCTCGACCGATTCTCCTTCAATGGAGTGACGGAAGGGGTGCTGAGTGTGGTAGGTGGTCAGCAGCGTTCAACCATCAAGTTCTATGGTTGGGCGGCGCATGAGCAGATGGCCATTCGTAAGCTCTCGATCGATTGGGGAGATGGGATGGTGGAACAGTTCGATGACGTGCGCATGAAGAACCGCAAGCCATTCTGTAGCGTACAGAAAGAATGTTACGCCTCAGGAACCGGCTTTACGGGACTCACCTGTCAAACTGATTCCGATTGTCCGCTCACCGCTCAGGCCTGTCGTCCCATGGGATCGTGTAAAGACAAGCCGAATATCGTATGTACACAAAACAGCGATTGTCGGCGTGATGGAACTCAGGATGTGTGTCAAAATCGTGCGTTCTTCGGAAATAGTGCCGAAGCGTGTCAGGCCTCGCCATTCGAGTTCAGCCACGCCTATGCCTGCGCCCCGAACGCCGCTGATACGCTTCCAGACTGTACGGGTCAGAACTTCGTAAACCCTGATCCGTCGCTCGCGAATATGGTGGTGCCGGCTGGGGTGCGAGCACCGGCAGGCGGTCAACCAGGAACCTGTTTCTACGGGAACGACGATTCGCTCGTGATGAGTCTCTTCGATGAGCAGCGTCCAACCTGTCAAAACACGCAAGCGTGTACGGATGCGGCGGCTCGAGTGGGGGCAACGGGGTTGACCGCTATCACGTGTGGTCCTCCGTCGCTCAACATGCAGCCGGTGCTGCCGCCAACGCCCGCTCGATGTTCTGGTGATACAACGCGTCACTGCGCAGTAGATGGTGACTGTGCCGCGGGTGATCGGTGTATCGCGGGCGGTATCGCTCCTCCGGGAGGATGTTGGGACCGCGTTGCCAACGCCTGTCGCTTTACGCCACGCGTCTTCCTGCAAGATAACTGGGGTTGGTGTACGGGTGAATGTCGCACAACGATTCAAGGAGGAGAGTTGATCGATAGCACCGCGTCACGTATTCGCCATCCATATGGCGGGTGCTACACGCCGGTGCCTGAGGGTGGGAATCCGGAAACGGAATCCGTGCGGCCAAACACGCAGGTGTTTACGCTCGATCATCCTTCGGCTCAGATCGCTTTCGAATCCAGACTTGAAAATGCGATTCCAACTGGAATCGAGTGTTCGCTCGAAAATCCACTGGGTGGACTGTCTCGGAATGGAGCCGGGCGAGTGGTATCGTCTGATCCGCGCCGTAGCCAGCGTCCCTGGATCACTTTCCCAGGATCACTTCAACTTCGTCCACGGTAAGTAGGTATCCAAAAACAGGCTTAGGCCTGTTTTTGGATACCGTTTATCCGCTAGAACTACCGTTGAAAAAGAAAAGCCCCGCTCTGGTGGAGAGCGGGGAGGGGTCACTCGATGCAGTCGGTGCCGGCGAGATCGTTGTAGAGCGTGATGCTCCGCATCGGCTCTGAGGCACCCGGGGCGTACTCGTCGAGCCGTGCGTCACAGCGACCCATGAACGTGAGCACCGCCGAGGACAGGATGTTCCGAAGGGCGTTGGAGCGGCGCCAGTAGCAGGACAGGTTCACGCACTCCATCCTGCCCGGTCCGATGATGAGGCGGGCCATCGGGTGTCCGTGGGCGCTGTAGCCGGCCCAGGTGGTTGAGACGGGCCGCGGACTGCCGCCCGGAACCGCAATCCACCAGCGGCGGTCCATCACCCACGTCCGAGCTGACTCGCTCCAGACGGAGGGCGTATAGACGATGTCGTCCGGGAGGTGGACGCTGCAGTTGTTGCTCCCGGGGGAGCAGCGCATGTCGCCCGCGGTCTTGGCCCGGACGGCGTCGATGCAGGACTGATCCCACTCAGGCATGTCGGTCATCGAGTTCCAGCCGGTCTGGCAGCTGTAGTCGAGCAGCGTGCTGAGCTGCGCCGGCGTCAGGGTCCCGCAGGAGCAGGCCTGGGCGCCAGTGCAGGCATCGAACTGGCTGGGGCGACACATGGTCGCGCCCGTGCACCGGGACGTGTACGTCGGGGTGCAGATGTTCCCGCTGGCGCTGTCGTCGGTGGGGGTCGGGGAGTCCGTCGTGGAGACCACGGCGTCCGTCCCGGGGAGGTTCGCATCGGCGCGAGCGGCGTCAGCCGTCGCCACCGAGGCGTCGGGCGTCATCGAAGGGGGCAGCTCACTGCCGCACCCCGTCATGGCGCCGAGAGAGAGGAGAAGAACGCTGAGAAACACACGAACCTGGTTCATCTTGCCCTCCAGGGCGTTGGGGTGAAAGTACGGCGTGATGCCGGACCTTTTGAGTTCCGAGCAGAGGCTCGTCACCTACGACGAGCATACACGTTGCGGCATACCCTAGCAAGAATCCTCAATTTTGTCAAGATTTCGTGAACAAATTCGATCAGTTTACGACTGCTTGACACCCTGCGCCAAGCTTTATATCCTAGCTTTAGCACTCAGCATTTGAGAGTGCCAAATCCTCTCTATGGCTGAACCGAGTCTTTCCCCTCGACTCCTGCGCCTCCTACAGGCCGTGGTCGAGGAATATCAAAAAACCGCCTTACCCGTCGGATCACAGACACTTGTGGATTCGTATGGTTTGGGGGTGAGTTCAGCAACGGTCCGAAATTGGTTCGCAGAGCTTGATGCTGCCGGGTACCTTGTTCAGCCGCATACTTCGGGCGGACGGGTGCCGACCGAGCTCGGCTATCGGTATTATGTGGAAACGAGCCTTGATCAACTGGCGCTTGACCCGCAGGAACGAGCGGTGCTCGAATCTGCCGCTGGACAACCTGAAGCGGTGCGGCACAAGCATCTCGCTCGGAGCGTCGCTGATCTGACGGGGCTTGCGGTCTTCGCTCGTCTCGGCATGATTGATTCCTACTACACAGGCCTCTCGCAACTCTTCGGCCAACCGGAATTTCGTGATTGGAACCGAGTCGTGTCGTTGTCAGAGGTGCTTGATCGCCTCGATGACGCCCTGCATCAACTTCCGCCGGCAAGCGATCCTCGCGTCTTGGTGGGGGCGGAAAGTCCCTTTGGCCCAGCTTGTTCCGTGATTTATCTAGGCCGTGAAGGGATGATGTTCGGGGTATTGGGCCCATTGCGCCTCCCGTATCAGCGAGTGTATGCCGCCGTTCAGGCCGTTCATCAATTACTCAAGTAGCATTCTTCTATGGACGAACTTCATCAACAACCGGAGGTGGTAGAAGCAGAAACGGCAGCGAACACCTGTGCTTCATGTCAAGACTATCTTGCTGGTTGGAAACGTGCGCAGGCCGATTATCAGAACCTGCAACGTGAACGTGAACGCGAACGAGGTGAACTCACCAAATTCGCGAACGAACGGTTGTTGCGCGACCTGCTTCCAACTCTGGACCAATTCCGTCTCGCGATGAGCTTTGTGCCAGCGACAGACATGCTTCCAGACGAAGCCAAGCGAACCTGGGAACAGTGGCTCGTGGGGGTAAAAGCAGTGCAGACGTTGTGGGACCAGGCGGCTAGCCAAGCGGGACTCGAACGAGTCGCGACCGATGGCGTCTTTGATCCACAGGTGCATGATGCCGTCGGAGAAGAGGCTTCTGATGCGGCGGAAGGAACGATCCTCCGGGTGACTCAGCCAGGCTGGAAGCTTCATGGGCGCGTCCTTCAGCCAGCTCGCGTGATCATCGCCAAGCGCGTTGCTTAAACCCTCGCCTATGTCACTCATTAAATGGTCTCCCTTCTTGTTTGAACCCCTCAACGCCATGGACCAGATGACCGACGAGCTTCGTTCCTCGCTCATCCCTACGGGGAAGGGCGGTGGACTGATCCCGCCGGTTGACGTCTACGAAACACCAGAAGCGATCATGGTTGAGGCGCCCATGGCCGGCGTCGATCCGAAAAATATCGAGCTCTCCGTTGATCGTGGCGTGCTCTCTATCAAGGCGTTGAGCGAGCGTCGGACAGAAGTGGATGAAAAGACGTACTACCGAAAAGAGGTGCGTCACGGAGCCGTATTCCGCCAGATTCCCCTCCCGGCACCCGTGCAAGAAGATCAGGCAGAAGCTTCGTACGAGCAGGGAGTGCTCAAGATTCGTCTCCCAAAACGAGCTGATTCAGGAACAACCATCAAAATAACCAATAAACCTTCCTAATTATGTCAAAAATTCTCGGAATCGACCTTGGTACGACCAACTCGTGTATGGCCATCGTTGAAGGTGGCCAGCCGAAAGTATTAGAAAACGCTGAAGGAGCGCGCACAACGCCTTCCGTTATTGCGATTTCAAAGTCTGGCGAGCGCCTTGGTGGGCAGGTAGCGAAGCGTCAGGGGATGGTGAACCCAGAAAACACCCTGTTTTCCGTGAAGCGCCTCATTGGCCGCCGGGCGAATGACGCCGAAGTGACCCGTGATCAGAAGTGGTTGCCGTACAAGGTGGTCGCTTCTGGCGATGCGGTGAAAGTGGTGATGGCCGGGAAGGAATACACGCCTGAAGAGATTTCGGCGATGGTCCTTCAGAAGCTCAAGGCGGACGCCGAAGCGCGAATCGGTGAAAAAATCACGGAAGCCGTGATCACGGTTCCAGCGTATTTCGATGACTCTCAGCGCCAAGCGACCAAAATCGCCGGCGAAATTGCGGGGTTGAATGTTCGTCGTATCATCAACGAGCCGACCGCCGCCGCTCTCGCGTATGGCTTCGATCGTAAAAAGGATGAGAAGATTGTGGTGTACGACCTCGGGGGAGGAACGTTTGACGTGTCCGTGCTCGAAGTTGCGTACGATGCCGCTACGGATCAAAACACCATTGAGGTCCGTGCCACCAATGGCGACACGCACCTTGGCGGTGACGACTTCGATCAGCGAATTATTAGTTGGATCGTGGATGAATTCAAGAAAGCAGAAGGGGTAGACCTTGGAAAAGATCCGCTTGCTCTTCAGCGCATCAAGGATGCTGCGGAAAAAGCAAAGATCGAGCTTTCCAGTGCGCTTGAGACGGAAATCAACCAGCCATTTATCAGCGTGGATGCGTCCGGTCCAAAGCACCTGCTCTTGAAGCTCTCTCGCGCAAAACTCGAGCAGCTCGTGGGGGATTTGGTCGAGAAAACCCTCGAACCATGTAAGAAGGCGCTCGCTGACGCCAAGCTTTCGATCGGTGATATTCAAGAGGTGATCATGGTGGGTGGGATGACACGTATGCCGCTCGTGCAGCAAACCGTGGAGAAATTCTTCGGCAAAAAGCCAAACGCTTCCGTCAACCCGGATGAGGTCGTTGCGGTAGGTGCGGCTATTCAGGCCGGAAACCTTCAGGGAGATATTAAAGGAGAGCTCTTGCTCCTCGATGTCACGCCATTGTCGCTTGGTATTGAAACGATGGGCGGCATCATGACGAAGGTGATTGAGCGAAACACGACCATTCCAACGTCGAAATCGCAGATCTTCTCGACGGCAGCAGACGGACAAACGTCTGTAGAGGTCCATGTTTTGCAGGGTGAGCGTGAGTTGGCGGGTGATAACCGCTCCCTCGGACGCTTTACGCTCTCCGGTATTCCATCGGCTCCACGTGGCGTGCCACAGGTGGAGGTCTCATTCGACCTCGATGCGAACGGCATCCTTTCCGTGAAAGCAAAAGACAAGGCAACCAACAAAGAGCAGCAGATCGTTATCACGGCTTCCACGAACCTCTCGAAGGAAGAGGTTGAACGCATGCGCAAAGAAGCGGAACTGCACGCCGAAGAAGACAAAAAGAAGCGTGAAGGGATCGAAGTGAAGAACATGGCTGAAACCATGATCTACACGACGGAAAAAATGCTCAAAGAGAACGCGGAAAAGATTAAGGCAGAAGATAAGACGGCAATTGATGCGAAGATCGACGCGTTGAAGGCGGTGAAAGATGGAGAGGATCTTGAAGCGATCAAGAAGGCTGCCGATGAACTTGCGACGGAAGCGCAGAAAGCCGGCGCCTCGCTGTATCAGACACGTCCAGAAACGGAAACGCCGCCACCAGCCGGTGACGCAAGCAACGACGGCTCATCCACCCAATCCTAGTTTATGACCCCACACTTTCTCCTCTGCGCCGAACGCGCCGCACGCACCACGGAAGGCTCGTTTGTCCTCCACGGGATTATTGAGCGGATCGTTGCAAAAGAAGAGCCAACGGAAGCGGCGCCCCTCACGGTGCCAGCGATGTCCGTCGCTTTCGAGATTCGTGACGCGGAACTCGATCGTGATCGGCAGGTCCGCGTGACGATGCGTCATCGCGAAAGTGGAACCGAGCTCTTCAAGCACGATTTTCAGGTGCAAGCGACCAATGATCCACAGAAAAAGATCACGGGATTGCTCAACTTCCACCTGCTCCCAATTCGTGCGCTCGGCTCGTATGATGTCGTGGTCGTCGTGGATGGAGAAGAGGTGGCGAAGAACTTCTTCTTGGTAGTGAAATCGGCGTAAACTCATGTCCAAAGACTATTACGCAATTCTCGGAGTGCCGAAGACGGCGACAGCGGACGAAATCAAAAAAGCGTTTCGTCGTTTGGCGCACGAGCATCATCCTGATAAAGGAGGAAATGAACAAAAGTTCAAGGACGTGAACGAAGCGTACCAAGTGCTTGGTGATGATAAAAAACGAGCTGCATTTGATCGCTTTGGATCGGCGGCGTTTGAACAGGGCGGTCCGGGCCCTGGTGGTCCAGGTGGGTTTGGTGGGTTTGATTTTGGAGGGTTCGGCGGGGGAGGGTTCCAGGTAAACATGAATGATCTTGGCGACCTGGGCGATGTTCTGGGAGAAATGTTTGGGTTTGGTCGCAGTGGAGGTGGCCGAGGCAAGCCTCGGGGACAGGACATTCATGTTGATGTTGAGCTCGCCTTCAAGGAATCGATTTTTGGCGTCAAGAAAGAGATCACGCTGTTGAAATTCGATCGTTGTGACGTCTGCAAGGGTGAAGGGGCGGCTGCAGGATCAAAGCGTGTTTCTTGCAAAACATGTTCTGGCTC
>CALBSL010000043.1 GCA_937968025.1 uncultured bacterium | reverse complement strand
TTGCCTATCCTCGAGAGCCGGGCATGCTCTCAACTCGCCGAGGATCTGAGCCCACGCCGTTCACCCCGAAGGCCGGCGGGACATTCGGCCTGAACGCGACCGTTCTCTTCGAGGCGTACTACCCTGAGTCGAGGGCGGTCGTTGAGGCCGGCTTCCGTGACGTCTCGGGGGCGTTGCGCAGCATGGGGTGTGCGGCGCTTGAGATGGTTTACCCGTCCATCGGAGCTGCGGCTGGCTACATCTGCACCTCCCAAAAGCTCCACGAACTCGGCGCTGCTTGGTTGATCGCGCAATCACGTGACGCAGAGGTGTTCACCTGGAGCGTGGAAGATGGAGCAATCGCTTTTCGTCGTCGTCCACTCGATGATGAGCGGTTCATTTTCAACTCGAAGATGCCGGTCTGCTTCGCTCGCGACATGGCCACGGCCGATGAGCTCTGGCGCCGCATTCGGTCCGGGTATGCCACCGTTTTTCTACGCTCTGTGGGTGAGGATGGCTGCGAATGATTGACGATGATGAGATCTGTCCCCACTGCGACGGCACCATCGGGATGATGGTTCCGGCAGAACTTTGCTGCCACTGCGTGCCGACCGAGCTGGGTGACCATCCGTATCGTGCCGCAGCGCCGACCCCTCTGCCGGTGACGCCGCTCAACGTGTTGGAGCTCTTCGGTCTCCACGGGGATGGCGCCGAACTTCATCCCATGGGTCCTCCGCCAGATCCCGAGGATCGCTGACGGTTCTCTCACGCCTAAACGGGCGTGTTTTATTTTGCTCCGCGTTGCTTTCGCCAACGGAGAAACGAGCCGAGGAAGCGTTTTCCGGTGTGGAGGAGGGATGGCGGAAACTTGCCTAAAATGGGCACGATGGATTCCCATCGTTCGCCGAAGTAGAGGTATTTGTACGGATGGACGAGGGATGGTGTGCTTGAAAATCCTGCCTCGATTTCTTTGGCGAGCAGCGGATAGTTGCTGATCGCTGATTTGGCGACGTACATAAACATGTTCTGCGCGTAGAAGAACGAGACCTGTGGGTTATCCCATACGCGACGACGAAGACAGTCAACCGGTACATATCCTTCGGCGGCAAACAGCTTTGCCCAGTAGTCTGGCCACTGCTCATTAATATGACGTGCTCCACCCTGCATCGGAATAGCAGCTGAAAAAAGCACGACAGGCGCAATAGAGGTGAGGGTTCGAACGAGGTTGGCGGCCTCAGTCGCGGGAACGTGCTCCGCCACCTCCAGCGACATGGCGAGATCGGCTTTTCCTGAAAATGAGAGATGCTCTTCAATATTTTGTGGGATAAAGCGATCGGCAGGAATGACCAGCATGTCTTTTTGAACCCAGCTGCCATCTATGCCGGTGACCTCTTGCACACCGTGCTCTTGAAAGGCTTTAAGCCAGTTGCCCGTGCCGCAACCAATGTCCACAACGGATTGCGGGTGGTTCGCAAACTGCGCAACGAGCGGCACCACAGCTCTCGCAGAAGCGAGCGAGGTATCCTTCATTTCTTCGTAAAAATAGGAGTTATAGCTGAGAGCCATAGATGGGGTGGAGTTCAGGCGGGGCAATGAGTACTTGCTGCGCAGTTTAGCCGGGATTCGTTCCGCTGCCAATGTGCATATAGTCTAAGACCGACGGTGCAGAGAAGGGTCTTGATCATCTCGGGGCCGCCAAGTATGCTCATCGGTGCTTGCTTAGTCGCTTTTCTCTTGATGTATGGGCATTGATTCTGCCTCGCTCCCGCCGTCTTCGACCCCGCGACCTCTGCGGGTTGGCTATCTGTTCGTTGGTCCACGGCGGCACGCCTTGAACCGGGTTCAGCGTGGAGAGAATCACGGAGCGGGTTTTTGGGGGATGTGCCATCTGGGGCATTTCGGAATAGACGCCGATTGCATCGAATTAGAAGATGTCTACCCACTTTGGATTTGTCGCGTGATCCGCCGGTATGTTTCGGCGTATTGGCTCCATCTGTTCGTATTTTGGAAATTCTTTGCCTACGACGTCATTTTTGCATCGACGGGATTTGGAACGCAGCTCGTTTTTACCACGCTCTCTCCACGACGACCAAAATGGGTGATGCATGACTTTAATATCACCGGTTTTTTGGGGACGGAATCAACCGTTCGGCAGAAGCTCTTCGCGTTTCTCGTGGGACGATCTGCGGGAATTGTGACGCTCAGCCACACGGAAGCGGATCGCTTGAAACGCCGCTTTCCGCATTTGGCGGAGCGGATCGCCTGCATTCCTTTTGGGGCTGATATGTCGTTTTTCGTACCAACAGATGGGGTGAAGGAGCGAAGCCTGCTAGCGGTCGGCACGGATCCAGATCGTGACTACAAAACCCTCTTCTCGGCGTGCGAGGGGTTAGATATTCCGCTCGTGGTGACGACACGGCCGAACCGACTCACACCATTCAATCCGCTCCCATCTTTCGTCACGGTCAAAAACTATACGCCAAAAGAGCTCGTGGAAGCCTACGATCGAGCCAGCATTGTGGTGATCCCGCTTGATACCTCGCGTCGGTTGAATGATGCGATGGGCTGTTCCACCGTGCATGAAGCCATGACGATGGGAAAAGCGATCATCGCGACTCGAACGTTTACGATGGATTCCTACATCACCCACGAAGAAACGGGCCTTCTGGTGGAGGAGGGGAACGTAGCCGAGTTGCGCGCGGCGCTGCAGCGCTTGCTGAACGACGCAGAGCTCCGCGAAAGATTGGCGCGAAATGCGCGTGCCTTTGCGTTGAAGCACCTCGAAATCGAGAACTGTACGCAAACATTGGCGACCTTTTTCGAAAACCTTGCGCCAGCCCCTAAGCGGTCATGAGTTCCTTTTTGAGGAACAAGGAATCTTCGTAGAGGAGTTTATCGGACGTCCGGCTGTAATGGCGACCCACATCTCCACAGTAAGAAAAACCGAGTTCATCCATTGCTTTGCAGATATCGTTAAAGAGGGGTTGGTTCTCATACAGTGGAACAAACGAGGTTTCGATCATCGCGGCGACCGCTTGTCTGATGACGTTTGCGCCTCCCTTGATGACCGCATCTTCATACCCTTGAACATCCATTTTTACGAGTAGACCAGGTTCGAGGTGTTCGCTTGCAAGAACATCGTCTAGGCGGGCGATCTGAATGGTTTCTGGGCGAGATTCTGCCGTTTTTGGGTACAGTTGCTTGTGGAGTGAGCTCATCGTCCGGAGCGAAGAGCTTGGATGGAACGCGCTCCGCTCCATCGTCATTTCGCCAGCGGCATCACCAAGGGCGACCGGAAACGCTTTGAAGCGCCGATCATTCGCCAGGCGTGATTGGAGGGCGGCAAAACAGTCAGGGAGCGGCTCAAACGCGTAGATCATTGCCTCGGGAAATAGCTGCCGCATGTGCGTAGAAAAATGGCCCACATTCGCCCCGATATCTAGCACGGTTTTGATACCGAGCGGCCGGACGGTGGAAGTGAGGGGCGAATGATATTTTTTGACGTCATACCCGCAGGTATTCAGGAGCTTTTTGAGGCGCATCAACATAGAGGTCATTCAGCATTCATGGATGAAGTGGTTTTTTTGACGATCTGACCAGCGCGGTAGGTGAGGTAGGCCTGCGTTCGTCGAAAGACGTATGGGTAGAGTCTGGCAAACAGCGGCTCTGCTGGGCGGTAGAGAGCGCTCAACCGCGCCTGCGCCCCAAAGAAGAGACGAGCACACCACGCGAGAAGGGTTCGTTTTGGTCGAATCGCGTGTTGTTCTGTTTTGTAGCGAGCGATATCTCTGCTGAGCTGTCCGTGGCGTTTGCGGAAGCTGCTCACGAGTGCCTGCAATGACCAGAGCGGAGCGAGACGGGCAAACTGGATCCAGAGCCAGTAATCGCCAGCAAAGCGGAGCTCGGGAGGAATGGCGCCAATCTCTTTCCAGAGCGCAGCGGTCCAGAATACGCTGTCCTGTTCCACATAGTAGGCTTCTTGGCCATAGAGCCCCTGACGCAGCCAATCTTGATAATACAGGTGGCAGGTTCCCGGGCGCACGACGGAACCGTGCTCATCGATGGTCTGCGTCATGCCCTTGATCCAGCGAATCTCTGGGTGGGCTTCGAGAGCGGTTTGAATATGGTGAAATGCCTCTGGTTCGTAGCGATCATCCGCATTGATCCAGGCATAGACATCGCCGGTTGCAGTCGAAAAACCTCGGTTGATCGCCTCGTACATCCCTCCGTCTCGCTGCGAGCTCCAACGTATCGTCACGGCATGGCAGGCGATCCGAATGGTTCCGTGTTGAATCTTGTCGACGTACTCCTGAATGATCTCTGGGGTGGTATCGGTGCTCCCACCGTCGCAGAGAATATATTCGATCGAAAAATCACCACGTTGTGACAGAACGCTTTCAATAGTTTCGCGAATCCAGCGCTCAGCGTTGTGCGCTGGGGTGACGATCGAGAATTTCACAGGTTAAATGAGGTATTTTTCGTATCCCGGGAACTCACTGTTTGTGCCCGTGGTACGCCAAAGGTAAATGGGGAGTTTGAAAGACCAGCTATTTTCAAAGGTATCCGCAACCTGAAAAGCGAAATCACGCCCAGACCCACGGCCATAGGGATTCGGCCATACGCGTTGATCTCGTTGGCGGAATGTCACTCGTTTCACCACATCTCGATGAAAGAAGAGGCTATTGTCGGCGCCAGGATAGTTATCGTAGCCACCAAAGAAGAGTGGGCGAGTGAGTGGGAACCACTTGAAGATGAAGGGGATACGCGTATGCGGGAACCAATCTTGCATCCATCGGCCACGATTCTTGCGGGCGAGCGAGGTAATCACGTCTGGACGAATGACGATGTTCTCTTCGCCTATCTCTGTAAAAGCCCGTTCAAGATCAAACCGTTTCTCGAGGTAGCCTTCTTTCAGTGGCATCCATTTGGTGGCAACAAGCGTCGCGTTATAGCGTTGAGCTAGCTCGTACTGGATTTCAATGCGGTTGGCGAGGGAGGCGTCGTCCGCATCCTGCAGGGTGATGTATTCTCCTTGAGCGATCGTGAATCCGTAGTTTCGCGCCAAGTAGCCGCCGTTAATATCGTACCGTCGCCACCCGTTCGTGCGATGCGGAAGAATGTGGGTTCGTTTGGTATCGATAGTGGGCAAAAGATGGTACTGAATGCGTGAATCCATGCGAGCATAGCGCTCTACGATTGCTTTTGTGCCATCGGTGCTATGGTCGTCGATCACTAAAATTTCGAGCTCCTTGTAGGTTTGGAGGAGCATCGAGCGAAGCGTGGTTTCAATCCGTTCCGCTTCATTATTGGTGGGGATGATGACGGATACGAGTGGGCGCGGTGAAGACATATCAGACAAGATAGGTGCGTAATACCCGTTCCATGGATCGTGAAAACTGCTCTCGTGTGTGGTGCTCGCGAGCGAAGCGCCATGCCTCCACAGCTCGAGAGCGTACCTCTGATGGATCGCTTTGAGCGAGGCGTGTGACCTCGCGCTTGATCGTGGCCACGTCACATACGGGAAGGAATGAGCCAGCGGAACCAACATCAACGCCGCACTCTCTGCTCACCAGTGGAATGAGTCCGGCATGCATCGCAGTGACGACGCCACCAGAACTTCCTTCTGAGCAGGATGGAAAGATGAGCGTTGCCGCCTCCTGAAGGGTGTCCATGAAGAGGTTGCTACCTGGGTTCACGTGGCCCGCAAATCGAATGTTTGGGGTGTCGGTAAGCTCTCGCTTGTAGGCCGCAACAAAGTCAGGATCGGCTTTTCCGAAGACCGTAAGGCGATACTCTGGGAGCTCACTGAACGCCTCAAGGACGAGGTCGAGCCCCTTATGCGCCATACCCGACCCGCCAAACCACACGAAGCCCGTTCGGGCCTTAGCGAAGTCTTTCTGCTCAGGCGAAGGATAGAGGTGCGTGGTCGAGATGGGGATCTGCGTGATCGGCTTATTGGTGTAGGCGTAGGTCGCCGCCGTCGTGTCATTGCCGATAAGGGTACAGGCGTCCGCGCATTCGGCATTGCGAGAAGGTGGGAGCGTTCGTCGCGGCGTTAAGACGACGCCTCGTCGCTGTTTGAGGGCGTGAAGCCGTTCATATTCGGCGAGATTATTGAAGAGCCAATGCGAAGTGGTGGCGTGGAAGAGTTTGATGCATGAAGCAGGCAGGTGCTGTGTAAACCGCTCTAAGTTGTGTTGAATATCGATACACAGCACATACGGCTTGCGAGGCGTAAAGGTCGGATGATCAAAATCAACGACATCAACGGCGTAGCCCGCTTCCAAGCAGATCTCCGCCATTCGCTTGCATTCCCAACGATTCGTGTGCCCATCGAGATGGTCCGGTGAGATGAATGGTAAGGTGGTGTAGGAAAGCAAAACGCAGCCACGAGCGGGTCGCAGAGGGGAAAGTGAAACAACTCCTCCACGGAGTTTTTTAACGATTCTGCGGATTAGTTCAGGCATACGGGGGAGGTTCGGCTTTGAAGCCAGAGCTCAAGCGCGAGCAGGGTCCAGACGCGATACTGAGCATCGGTCCGGCCAGCGTACAAGGATGCTACCACCTTTTTGACCTCCTCCCAATGGAGCAGGTTGGTGATCTGGGCGGTTGGCGTGAGGGTTTGATGAACGAGCGCGCGAAACTCGGGCTTGTGCAACCATTGGGAGACCGGCGCCCCAAATCCCTGCTTTTTCCGAGTGAACACGTTGCATGGAAGGAGATCATGAAACGCCTCTTGGAGAATGCGTTTTCCTTGACGTTGGTCTGTTTTATACTCTGCTGGGAGATTGTAGGCGAATTCGGCGAGCGTGTGCGACAAAAATGGCGATCGCACTTCGAGCGAGTGCATCATCGAGCTGCGATCGACCTTGGTGAGAATATCGCCAGGGAGCGCCATAGAGAGATCGATCAGGTTGATCTTTTCTTGAGCTGTTTCTGCTTCACGGATATCCACGTACCCCGCTGGATCGGCGTCGATGAAGGACGGGTCTCGCCACAGCCGGGCACGTTCTTCTGGGGTCCAGTGTTGAATGTAGCGCTTGTGCGAGTCGAAAGGATTTGAGAACAGGGCGAGCTTCAGTTTCTCAATCTTGCGGAGATGATGATGACGTCGATAGTGGCCATAGCCCCAAAAGAGTTCATCGCCACCATCGCCTGACAGAATGGTTTTTACGTGTTGCCGTGCAAATTGCGAAATGAGTGCCGTAGGGATGTTGGAAGAATCCGCAAACGGTTCATCAAAATAGGCACTCACCTCGCGGAAGGTCTCCACAAGATTGGTCTGTACCTGGGTTTCGAAATGGGTTGAGCCGATCCGTTCGGCCACGGCTCGCGCGTACGGTAGCTCATTCACAAACCCTTCAAATCCCGCAGAGAAGGTTTTGAGAGGGGTGACGCGAGACGGCGCGCCCAGGGCGCTCACGATACTCGAATCAACACCGCCGCTTAAAAATGAACCGACTTCAACATCTGCAGCAAGCAAGCGATCGGCGACCGATGTCTGCAGCAGACGGCGTGTCTCTTCGACGGCCTCAGCGTGGGTCAGGGTGAGTGGCTGTTTACGAATGCGCCAATAGCAGGTCTCCGTCCATTGGCCGTCTTGGAAGATCGCCGAGTGCGCTGGTTGAAGAGGGCGGATGTTCCGGTAGATGGTTCGCCACGGTGGAACGTAGAGCAGGGCGAGGTAGTTATCGAGTGCCGTCAGATCGAGTACGGGCGATACGAGGCCTGTCGCAAGGATCGCTTTTATTTCAGAGGCAAAAATCAGCGTGTTCTGCACGAGGCTGTAGTAGAAGGGTTTCTCGCCAAAACGATCTCGCGCGACGAAGAGTCGTTGCCGCTTCTCATCCCAGATGGCAAAGGCGAACATCCCATCGAGAAAACGAGGGCAATTCTCGCCATGTTCGGCGTAAGCCTTAAGGATGACCTCAGTATCGGAGTGGGTGGTAAACACGTGCCCACGTTGTTCGAGTTCTTGGCGAAGCGTCCGGTAATTGTAGATCTCGCCGTTGAAGGTGATCGTGAGCTGATGAGCCTCATCGCGCATCGGTTGATGGCCGCTTGAGAGGTCGATGATCGAAAGTCGTGTTTGACCAAGAACGCCGTTCGCGAACAGCTGAGACCCTTGATCATCCGGTCCACGTCGCGCAAGAGCGGCAAGCATAGCCGCCGATGATGTCGTGGTATCGATGCCGCGTGTTCCCACCATCCCCATGATGCCGCACATAGATGCTAGAATCGGAGCCTAGCCCTCACCTTCAGAGGAGGGGCTGTTCAGCAAAGGAGCCATGCGCAGCGAGAGTGCGTACGAGTGATGCTTGAAGAGGTCGAGTTGATGGTCGGTATGGGGCACGTCTTCCCAGTAGACTTGCGTGCCGAATCCCGCCGTTTCAAAGCGCTTGAGGAGATCTGCTAACCCATTGTTCTCTGCGGTTGGATAGTAGTGGTACTCCATGACGCAGGTGCGGATATTTTTTAGCGCATTGGCGGTCGCAAGCTCGCTCACAACCCCGCCCTCGCTTCCTTCGATATCGAGCTTCAGAAGATCAACGGGTGATGAAAGATAAGGG
>CALBSL010000042.1 GCA_937968025.1 uncultured bacterium | reverse complement strand
TTAACGTATTTGCTTTTTTCCACTGCAAAGCAAATGAAAAAAGCGCAAAAAGCGTGACCGTCATCATACCAAAGGTTTGAAAAAATGCAATAGATTTGAGATAGCGCACAGAAAAGATATTCTCCAAATACAACAAAGGGTGTGATGAGATTTCTCTCACCACACCCTTGATCTAGCCAATCACGAGAATCGACTAGATATTCACACTCACATCGACGTCTCCCGGCGGGAGATCAACGATGATCTCACCGCCCGGTCGCCGACGAACGCGGAACGTCCGCTTTTCAGCTGACCCTTCCGAATCCGATTGTTCTTGCGTAGCAACTGCCGCCGGGCTCGAGACAGGTGTCACGACCGGAACAAAGTGCGCTGATGCAGGAACAGCAGAGGTTGGCGTTGACGTTGTCGTTGATTGACTCGATGTCAGCGATCGTGCAGAGGTTGTGTTTCCACTTCCCCCGAACACCTGACGCAACCCCTTCCAGATAAGGTACAGAAGGAGAAACATCAGAGCGATGAACAAGAGTCCAATGAGGAATCCAGCGATACCACCACCGAAACTCCCCATCATACCGAGTGCGTCTGCGAACGCCTTGCCGAATCTCTCACCAAACCCCTCCTGATCGGAGAGTGTTGCGACTCGTCCGTTAGCACCGGACGTATCCAAGTTCTTCCCACCTGAAGTGAGAAGATTCCCTGGAGAGAGCAACCCGAAGCCATCGGTACAGAGCGGACAGCTAGCAATTTCTGCCAGCAAATTTCCGCAGTCCGCCTTGTAGCGAATGACACCCACCGAATCGGCGAGCACCACCGTACCAGGACGGAGCTTCTCCAGTACCATCCGATTGAGCAAACGATACTCATTGAGCATCGTGACCGCTGTGTCGAGGGTGACGGGATGAAGCTTCAGTCGCGCCATCTCCTTGATGGAGAGCGGACCGGCCTGCCGTGGCCACCGGATGGTGTCCACCGGGAATGCCGGCTGTCCGCGCACAACCTGTGCAGAGACGATGTTCGCATCCATGATCATCGCAATGACGACCATGAGAAGCAGAATCGGACGATTCACTGCAACTCCTTTGAGGAGGGTGATCTGCTGAACTACACGAAACAACATACGAGCATGAGAGGTGCTACTGGTGGTATTATAGCATATTTAATACTTATTTGTCAATAGATACAAATCTATTATTTTTAGGCATAAAAAGGAATCCCACAAAGCGCTAGCGCCTTGTGGGATATCTCATCTTCACCAATACGATCGCAGAAAACCACCTGACGAACCACCACTTGATCGTGGTGCTGCGGCACGCCTGGCATTGCGACGTTCCTGCTCAAGCTGTTGCTTCTTGGTCAGGGGTTTCCTTGTAGCCTTGTCGACAGCCTGACGAATCCGAGCATTTACCTCAGGGTCCACTACCGGCTTGATCCTGGAGTGATGCCGTACCCTGTTTTCAGCAAGGTGCTGATTACGGAGATGGGCGGCCAATTCCCGTGCAAGATTCACGATCGTGCTCCAGCGAAAAGGTTTGTGGTGAGAGGAACCTATTTACTATGCCACGGAGAATATCGATGTCAAACAAAAAATCCCTTACAGAATTTTTGTTATGCACATTCGTCAACCTGCCACGTCGACAAATTCTACTTTATGCGCTCTCCTGATTTTCTTCCCTCCTCTTATCTACCCAATCTTTCTCACCATAATCATAAGAACCTACTCCACTAGGATCTTTCCGTATAGAAGCAAAAGGATGGCTTTGAGGATTTGCAGCCTGCTTAGTTCTCATTTGATATGCAGCGATCTTTCCATATTTTTTGAGATACCATTCGCATTCTTCTTGATTTAACTTTTTACCATCAAATGTACCTACCCACACCCGCTCACCACGTGATGACGACCGAGAGTCTCCCTGGATTGCAATTTCTTTTCCCTCAATAGTTCCGAACAAATCGAATAAACCACCTCGTAGATCACAAACATTAACAAGCTCTCTTTCCTCATCGGTAAGAGCTTCTCTGATGTCCGAGGATGCGCCCTCCATGGTATACCTT
>CALBSL010000041.1 GCA_937968025.1 uncultured bacterium | reverse complement strand
GGGGAGAGGCGAAGCTTGTTGAAGTGCACGCCGAACCAGAGATTGATGCTGAGACGGGCGAAGTCTTGGCCCCAGCTGATCCGCATGCCGGGATCGATATTCTGGCAACTCCACCAGGAAAGCGGCTGAAGGCGGTATCACTGCTCTCCGGCGGTGAGCGAGCACTTGTATCGATTGCCTTGATTTGTGCGATTATGGCCACGAACCCATCCCCGTTTGTGGTGTTAGATGAAGTGGATGCCGCGCTCGATGAGGCAAATGCAAAACGCTTTGGAGAGATGCTCGCTCGAATGGCCCAACGTATTCAGTGCATTGTCGTCACACACAACCGAACAACTATGTCCCACGCCGATGCTATCTACGGTGTGACGATGGGAGAAGATGGGGTCTCACGTATTCTCTCGATGAAACTTGAGGAGGGGACGCATCGACCAGTAGCCGTTGAGGGGTAGGTTGTTGGAGGTGGACGTGCTACACTTCGATCAACTCCGCTCTTTTTATGCCACCATCACGAAAACGCAAACAAGCGTGGACAGCGCTCGCCGTGGTCATGCTTGCGATTGGGTTATTTTGGTTGTGGGGTCAGGTGGTGGCGGATGAGTTTGGCGAGCGTCAGCTAGAGATTGTGCAGCGCTATGCAGATCAGCAGCCATTGTATGCCATGGGACTGTTTACGGCATTCGCCTTTCTCTCGGTGCTCCTTGGACCGTTGAGTAGCGCCCCGGTCGTTCCTTTTGCGATCGTGCTGTGGGGGAAGCTCGTCACTTTTTTTCTGATGTTGATTGGGTGGATGCTGGGGGCGATCGTTTCGTATGGGGTCGGGATGTATGCGGGGTATCCGCTCGTGGCTCATGTGCTGGGAAAACGACGACTTGATGATTGGTTGCGGCGCATCTCTCGTCAGGCGACGTTTGTGCTGGCGCTCATGTTTCGTTTGGCGTTGCCGGCCGAGACCGGGTATGTGTTTGGGTTGATTCGATACCCATTCGTTTCATTTGTCGCCGTTTCATTGATCGTAGAGATTCCTGTGGGGCTTGGCCTCATCTTTGTTGGTGATGCGTTCGTGACGCAGAATCTCCCGCTCTTGATCTCGCTCGTGGTCTTTGGAGTCGGGGTGCTGGGTACGGCGCTCGTTGTGTTGCGAGACCGGCTTGCGTTGGAGGAGAAATAACACAAAAGAGGCCGGAGCCTCTTTTTGTTACTTCTGCTTTTTTGCGAGCTTCTCCTTGCGACGCTTGGAGATCTGCATGAGCTTGCGCTTTTCGCCAGTGATGAATCCTTGATCAACGAAAATGTTGTGGACAGTGTCAGATGGCTGGGCGCCCTTTCCAATCCAGTACAAGGCACGTTCTTTATCGATCGTGACCGAAGCTGGGTTGACGAGGGTGTTGTACGAGCCGAGAATTTCGAGCGCCTTTCCCCAAGGATCGCGTGCTTTTTCGCAGACGATGAAGCGGTAGGAAGGCTGCTTTTTCTTGCCGATACGGGACAAGCGAATAGTCAACATGGGTGTGGATAGTTACGTGTAGGAGAGAATGAAGGCGGCCGCGTACCAGGACGGCAAATCCTTCAGAGCATGGGGGAATGGTACTCGAAACAGGGAAAAATGTCAATAACTGGGTTCTTTTTCCACAGGGACCTTGATTTTTTTGGGAAAATCTGCTATTATTGCTTGTGACCCTATACGGGGGCTTATCCTTTAGCATCGTCATGATGAACCAAGCTGGTATGGTTGAATCGCATCAAGATCAGCAATTTCTGGAGATGGTGGTCAAAGCCATCGTGAATAAGCCAGAGCTCGTGAAGGTAGAGCGTACCGTCGATGAACTCGGCGTTCTTCTCACGCTTCACGTGGACCCATCTGATATGGGCTATGTCATCGGCCGTCGTGGCCAGATGGCTCAGGCGCTCCGCATCCTCCTCAAGGGGGTCGGCGCAAAGGCCAACGCTCGTATCAACATGAAGATTTATGAGCCGGAAGACGCTCGTCGCGCTCACCAAGAGACGAAGGGCGCTCCTGCTCCTCGCCACGGCGAAGCAGGTCTCGTCACCGACGAAGACTTGAATGATCTTGGCATCTAACGATGCTCAAGGATGAATATCCCGGCCAGCGCCGGGATATTCTTTCGTCTAGGAAGGGTTTGTCTAGTAGACGTCTACTAGACAACTACTAGACAATACCTCTATGAAACCTCTCTCCGTTGATATTCTCACGATTTTTCCTGAGATGATCGACCCATATTTACATGGGGCGATGCTTGGGCGTGGAGAAAAAGCGGGGTTGTTGCAGTTGAAATCGCATCAATTGCGTCAATGGGCGCATGATAAGCATCAAAAAGTGGATGATCGTCCCTTTGGCGGGGGAGCGGGGATGGTGATGAAAGTCGCTCCCATGTTTGAAGCGCTGCAGACACTGGGAACACTGACCAAGAGCGGAACTCGTTCTAAACGTGATGCGAAAGGTACGCGTGTCATCTTGATGAGCCCTCGTGGGAAGCGGTTTACGCAAGCAGAAGCACGTCGGCTGTCGACGTACGATCGACTCGTGTTCATCTGTGGTCGGTATGAAGGGATCGACGAGCGTGTCACGGAGCATCTGATTGATGAAGAGCTGTCCATCGGGGATTTCGTTCTCACGGGAGGCGAACTCGCCGCGCTCACCATCACAGACGCGGTCGCTCGCTTGCGTCCAGGGGTGCTGGGTGACGACATGTCCTCCGTGGATGAATCACACAGCGAGGAAGGTGTGCTTGAATATCCGCAGTACACACGCCCAGAAGTGTTTTCTCCCAAAAAAGGGGTGCATTGGAGTGTCCCCGAGGTGCTCCTCGGTGGAAACCATGCTGCCATCGCGCAATGGAGGAAGCGGCAGAAGCGGAACGTATAGACATCCTTCGGGGTGTCTTTTTGGTGCATGCCATGCAGCATTCCCGCGGTAGTTCATTTGTGTCATGCTGGAGATCGGAAG
>CALBSL010000040.1 GCA_937968025.1 uncultured bacterium | reverse complement strand
CGGCATCGGTGTAACCGACCGTGGTTGCACGTGCCGCGGCTTGCACCGCCTGAGGAACGCGTTGAGCAAGGTCGGCGAGAGCGACAAAGATTCCGTCAACGGCCTCCTGAATAACGGCTTCGAGAGTAGTGATGTCTTCCCTCACCGTCCCCGCTCCAAGAGCGTCACGGATTCTATCGAGTCCGTCGGCGGGGATCTTGAGACCACGAGCACGACGACGCAGGTCTTCCAGCTCTTCTTCGGTTGTACCCTTGAAAGCTCGCAACATCGCGAGCACCGAGGCAACATCCGCGTCATCGGCGATAATACGATGGCTGGTAGCAGCCGGCTCTCGAAAATGGGCCTTCTCTCCCTTCTCTTGCTCCATCACCTTGATACTGGGCTCGCCGAGCTCTTGCTGACATTTCTCAAGCATCGCGAGCCAAACTGCGAACTCCGTACCTTCCCCAAACAACTGCTCGGCACGTTCATTGATGATGCGCTCGAGTTCGGCGACCAGGAAGTCACCGCTCGTGCGCCGAAGAAGGGGTTCACGCAGCTCCTTCAAAGCTTCATCATGAACCCGCCACTTGGCAAAGTTATACACGTGGAAAACAGCGAACAAAATAGAACCTGCCAGGATCAAAGAAGTATAGACACGATAGATAAGAGGAACCCAGAGAAACCGACAACAGAATATACTGATGGAGACGACTCCAAAGATAAACAAGATCAAGGCGATCCAATCGCCTACTGCACTTTCGGAGTGGTGGTGCTGGTCGTTCTCGCACCCAAGACCACGACACGGGTCGGCGTACAGCCGATACAGGTTGAAAATGGGATGCTTGGTCGCCCGAATCGCACGGTTATTTGCAGCTCTTCCGCACTCAATCAGATAACCAAACGGAGGCGTCTTGATCGTCATGAGATCCTCGCTTTCAGGGTTTTTGAGTTGTTGAAGGAACAGAAGACATTCTCACAAATACCCCTCGGCGTCAAGCAAAAACTTAACTCCCGTTCTTCTTTAACCACGTCGCCAATGTCAATAACATCCACAAACGATTACCATGATCAATACCTCGATCATTTTCCAAAAGATATTTCTGAACAGCTTCTTGTCGACAGACAGTAAACAATGGACTCGATATCGACAAACAACGTTCGACAAATAGCGAACGTAAATCGCTTCGAAACCAAGACGATAAAGGTACCTGAAATCCTCGTTTTCTCCTCGTCAAAATTTCCGATGGAAGGGTACCTTTTAGAGCTTCTTTCAAAATATATTTGCTCTGACCTTTATGAAATAGCCATTCTGTTGGCAACGAGGAAACAAACCGTACCAGTTCTTGATCCAAAAACGGCGAGCGTGCCTCCAATCCGTGAGCCATAGTAGCTCTGTCCATTTTAATATTGAGATCATCCGGTAAATACGAAGTCCTATCAAAAGTAAGAGCCATCTTTAACGGCTCGTCTGTCGATAACACCATCTGCATCCATGTCTCCGTCGACCAATCCTGTGTCCGTTGCGCAAAATCCTCTTGCAACAAGAATGATTCATCTTCTTGCGAAAAATACGCACCCGTAAACAAAGATGCATACGCAGCTTGTGGAGAGTATTGAGCTTTTTTCAACAAACGGGCAAAACGCACAAAACGCGGATCATCGAAACGCTGCCCAAACGCCTCTATACGACCTGCCTGTCGAAGCAATGACGTCTTTGACCAACGCAAGGCACGCATAAAGTGCCCATATCGTCGATATCCTGCGAATAACTCATCCGCCCCATCTCCCGTCAAAACAACTTTGACATGCTGAGCCGTTTCTCGTGCCAACATCCAGGTTGGCAAGGCAGAGGAATCAGCGTAAGGCATTTCATATAAGTCAACCAACGCATCCAGTATCTCAACTGCCTGAAGAGGACGCGCTTCAAAATTTTCATGTTTCGTGCCTAAACGCTTTGCAAACTCACCTGCTTGACGACGTTCATCAAATCCCAGGTCGGGAAATCCCATGGTAAAGGTTCTGACTTCTTTCCCCGCTAAACG
>CALBSL010000039.1 GCA_937968025.1 uncultured bacterium | reverse complement strand
TACGAGATAAACATCGGTGACTGGAGTTCAGACGTGTGCTCTTCCGATCTGATCTATTGAATACCTAATTAAGCATGGAGCAAAAAAGGTATATGGGCTCGACGTCTCAGATGAGCAGATAAAAGAAGCGGGAAGACATAATGCTTCGGCGATTTCAGAAGGGAGAGTCAAGCTTTTTTATCAAGCTATGGAATTACCGCTTGATATTGACCCCGTAGATTACGTATTTTCTGTCTACGGATTTGGTTGGACACAAGATCCAGAGGTCGCGCTTCAAAATATTTACTCCTACCTAAAACCTGGTGGGATCTTCATCTGGAGCTGGGATCATGCATTTTTCACTGATGTTGGATACGAAGATGGTAAATATGTAATCCAACATTCGTATCACGAAGAAACGCCCATCAAGCTTTCAAATTGGAAAAAAGAAGGATGTATAGCTTATCTCACTTACAGAAAAACGGATACCTGGTTTCGATTAATGCTCGAGGCTGGCTTTGAAATTGTTGGCTATCATGAACCGCGGCCGAAGAGTCTCTATCGCGCTCATTCTGAGCCTGAAAAGTACTATTCGATTCAAAAAGCTGAGAAAGTACCAGCTAGTTTCATTTTTGTGTGCAGGAAGCCAAGACATTAGTTGCGACTGTCAAATCTAAAGGTAGTCAGCCAGCTTACCTCATTCCGGCTATCGTTTTATCTGCCTCGAAAACGCCCGGATTTTGACCCCTGAAAAAGCCCTTGGGTTACACGTTTGCCTGGTTGCTTACCTCAGCTGGCCCGCCATGCAAAAACACACCCAATCGGGTGTGTTTTTGTGATCGAATGAGGAATAGAGGCCTTTCACTTGTTACGAATCAGTCGATGTATGCTAGTATGCGTACGTATGATGCACGCCGTTCGTCCGCGTTGGCATAGCAAAGAGGGTGTATTTCAGCTTGTGCTGTCCGGATTATGGCTGGCCCTTTCTTGTTATGGTTTTTACCATATCTACTTTTATCGTCTTGGAAGATATGGGAACGATATGCTCGGTATGCTCGCTTTTCTCTTTATTGGGATCGTTGCGCTCACGTCGGTTCTTCAGCTGCTCTTCGGGAGAGCTGTCACCTTCGACGGTAGATTTGTCCGCATTCACTCTCTATTCGGTTCAAAAAATATCTCCATTCGAGACATAACGGAGGTGTGGTGCGAACTTCCTAGAGTGAGCGCCATGGATCTACTGGAGAGGAAGTCGAATTGGTGGAGGATATTTAAAGTGGTGATTGGCTTTGATGGAAAAAATGGCGTACTTTGCGAGTATGATATAGGGCGAGGCTGGAACATGATGGAGCTGAAGAATTTTTGCAAGAATGTAAACGAGTATAGTGCGAAAAAAAGTAAGTAAGACCTGTGGTTAGAGAGACGCATCAGAGTATTGCTATGTGTCGCGTGCGGTGTTTTTTGAATTCAAAGTAATCCCGAGGATCAGACGTTCTTCTTGATTGCTTAACCTTGCTGATCAGTCGTGAAGTGTCGCCGTTGGAGCTGCTGCGCAAGCCTCAAAATGCGCGATGCGTGTTCGATGGGGGTGTGATTGCCGTAAGTCCTCATGTTCAGCGGCTTTTCTTGTGTATTCCTGAGGCAAGCGGCTATACTTAAAGCGACTATGATCACAATCCGTCCACCCAGAATAAGATCGTTTGTAAGCTCGCTGTATTCGCTGCTCTATACGGTTGTGATCATCGGTGGCTATGTGTACTATTTTACCCATCCACTCGAAGCGGCTGAGATTAGGGGCACGCCTATAGCGTATGTATTCATACTTGCGATTCCTGGACTGATTTTTGCTCTCCTGAACCTCGTCAACAATTTTACCGTTTCACTCATGAGCGACGGTCAAGCTCTGCAGTTTTCTTCTTTGTTCAAACGTATCCGTATCCCCCTGTCTGAAATTCAAAAGATACAGATTACGTCGCCCGATCTCATCGAGACAAATTTGAGCGGTCCAACACCAAAGCCAATTCGTTTTTCTAGAAAACCAGTCCAGCTGTATGTCGGGATGAGTCATGTGCTTCATATCTTGAAACAACGTCCTCATGTGAATGTGGATCTGGCCATCGGTCCGGGTTGGAAGGCCTCACAACTTGAAGCATTTATCCGTGATATTGGAAAAAATGGGTGATAATTCTTTTCCGAAACTTTTCTGAAGATCCTATTGAAGGTCGACGGAGCATAAAAGATCGCATCTGGCTGTACTTTGGTATCTATGACGGCCCAATCGACATCCCTGATCGACAAAGTGCGGGATATGAATGGATTGATCTCGAAACGCTGAAAAAAGAATTCCAGATCAGCCCAGCTCAGTTCACGGATGGACTGAAGTGGTATGTTGAGACGTTTGGTAGTGAAATGAGCGAGTTTATCAAGCGATACGCTACGAAGTACAATACTTGTGTGCTGAATTGCACTCGCTAGACATTCTTCACGCTCACATACGAGCTCTAACCAGCTATGCTCATCACGAAAGCAACGAAAAAAGAGAAGGAAGAGGCAGCAACCGTCGCGGCAAGCCTTGCGGATTGGTTTAGTGACGAAGGGTTGAAAAACATGAGGATAGATTTTGATTTGAATAACCTGATCGTCGCAAAAGAGAATGGCAGGGTGGTGGGATTTTTATGCTACTCTTCCTACTCCGGCAAGATGCTCCTGATGTGGATGGGGGTGCTAGCAAGCGTCCAACGTAAGGGTGTCGGCCAGAGGTTGCTGCAGTGGTTGGAAGCTGAGGGGAGGGCGCTTGGTTGTTATGCGATTGAGGTGGAAACGCTACCGGATGAAGATGAGTATGAACCATACCAACTCACTCGTTCTTTTTACTACAAAAACGGATTCGAGCGCGTTTTTTATAAAGAAGCGAGAGCGAAGGGATGGGACGACCAAATTGTTCTTGAAAAGAAGCTGTGAATGTAGGTAATAACACGCTCTAGTGAGCGTGTTGTGTTCCGCCCGGCTTTGCGCTTAGCGGTCTTCTTTTGGCTGAATGCGCGCATCGTGAGAAGACGATTTCTCATCGAAAGTCGGTTCAGGGTGAATGGTGATAGCTTGCATATTAAATAAGAACTGCACGGCGCACCCCATCTCACGCTGAAGAGCTTTTGCGCGCGTATCGAGCGTTCATTTCATGTTCCGCAATGGGGCGAGTATCATAACGAAGGAATCTTCATGGATCGGCACTTTGCGGCGATTTTGGCAGCATTGAATCGTTTAGATCAGGGGGAGTTTCCCGATGAGATTCCGGTGGAAGAGCGAGCGGAAATTCAACGAACAGTACAGGAATATCGTGAAGAGCTCCATAAGTATGTCTTCTTGCACGATATAAGCAAGGCGGACACGATGCGTGTAGAGGCGTTACCTCAGCCCGGGGAAAAGAAGAGGATTATTTGGGAAGGCACGCTTGAACAGTTCTATGATGAGCTGCAAATCCCCGTTGATGCCCGCATAGATCCGCTGCTGATGGCGCGCGAGCTGGAAGATATGGAGGCGAAGAAGGTGAGTTATATGAACAACAAAGAATCGAACCCGTTCTTTGGCC
>CALBSL010000038.1 GCA_937968025.1 uncultured bacterium | reverse complement strand
AAACTCCGGTCCTCGAGGTGCGATCCGCTCCTCGGGATGGGACCGCCTTCATCCAATGAGCGTGTTTGCGTCGAATGATCTGCTCCGCCTCGCGATACCGACGCACCAGTTCCGGTTCATACCCGATGAGCGCCCAAGGCAGACGATACGCGAACGACGGGATCCAGCGACTCATCCCGCCTTGGACCCGCTCAGCAAATGTCATGAGCAGCTCTGGAACGTATACTCCATACTTTCCTTGTTCTGCCAATTGCAACCAAAGATCCCAGTCCTGAAATTTTTTGAGGTCTGGATCAAAACCCGGAAACGCCGTGCGCCGAATCAACGCACTCGTATGGATAAAATTTCCTTGCTTCAAGGCCTCAACCGAATACGCTTGGCCGCGAAAGAGCTTTCGTCCAAAGCGAAAGGCACTGTAGGCAAATGCCGCCTCCGGATCAGCTCCAAGGGCTGCGTGCAGCCGTTCGAGAGCATCCGGTCGCAGATCGGCATCCGCATCTAAAAACAGCACCGCCTCACCCGTTGACTGTGCAAAAGCGGTGTTGCGTGCAATGGGTGCGCCGCTATTCTGCGCAAGTCGAACAAACTGCACACGCTCAAAAAGCCCGGCATCGATCAGAGCTTGCTTGGGGTCATCGGATGAACCGTCGTCAACGACAATCACCTCCTGCGGCGGAACAGTCTGGCGCTCGAGCGAGCGAATCGCGCGAATCAACTCCTGCGAATGGTTGTAGACGGGGATTAAAACAGAGATCGTCATAAAGAAGAAAGGTGCTGAGAGAGAAGGGTCCAACGGTCGTGCCAAGCGAACTCGCGTCGCGCGCGCTCACCTCCTGCCTGCCCTAGTCGCGTTCGAAGCGCTTCGTCATTCGCCAATCGATGAAACGCGGCAGAGATACTCTCGTCGTTTTCTGGATCGACGAGCACACCCGTTTCCTCGTCGAGCACCGCCTCCGAAACGCCACCGGACCGACCTGCGAGCACCGGAAGATTCGCGAGCCCCGCCTCAAGAGCCACGATTCCAAACCCTTCCACATCGCTTGACGATGAACGCGCAAGAAACACAAACAGATCCGCCGCGGCATACCACTGATCACGACGAGCATCATCCAACGCCCCCACGAACTGAACGCGGCCCGGGGCATAGTCCTGCGCCAATGTGCGCAAACGTGCCTCATCATCACCGGCCCCAACAACCACATAGGTCCACTCTGGAAAGCGAGCAAGCACACGAATCATGGAATCGATCCCCTTGCGTGGCACGAGGCGCGCCACCGTGAGACAGATACGCTCGTTGGGCGAACAGCCAAGCACTTTCCGAGCCTCGTCACGAGCAAGGAACGCTCGTGGTTCCACACCAGGGGTCAGCACGACCACCTCGCAGCCAGACCAGAACTGACGTACGTCACTCGCCACCGCTTCGGAATTCGCGAACACCTTTGCCGCCCCACGAAGCACCTTGCCGGCAAGCCATCGACGAACGGGACGCTGCATGGCAAGCCGAATATCAAGTCCATGAATGATCACGGAATACGGTACCCCACCGAGGTGTCGCGCGATCCAAGCTGCCGTGCCCACCGGCAGAAGATGGCTCACCAGTAGGTGCGTATACCCTTCCGCTCGGACCGATCGGCAAATACTAATCATGCGCCGCCACGGCCAAGGCCCAACGCTAAACATGCGCCGAACCTGTACTCGGCCGGGGCCATCCGTGGTGTGCTCTTCTGGGACCAGTACATCGATCGCCCCCTCAGAGGCAGCCACGAGATTCCCGAGGTAACGAGCAACACCGCCGCGTTCTGGCGGGTAATCAAGCGTGATCAGGAGGAAAGAGGCGGGGTTCATACTGAGCGACGACCCCAAGCGTAGGCCGAACGAAGATCATCAACGCGCACCAAACTGAGACCAAGCGCGAGTGCCAGCGCGATGAGCGGCGCAACAAGCAACGCAATAACCAGCGGAACCGGAGCAAGCAGCCAGTGAATCACTGACCAGAGCACCGCCGACAACACCGCTCCGCGATACACCACCTGTCGTGCGGTCGCCGAGAAAAACACGGAACGCCCATACCAGACGCCCACCCCAAGGAGCGCCGCGTAGCCGATCAGCGCCCCGAGCGCCGCGCCAACCCCTCCAAGTACAGGGATCAGCAGCAGATTCGCGACGGCGTTCACCGCCATCGTCACCCCCATGGCAAACGTCTTTCTGCCCGCTTGGTGCGTGGCATTCAAATACGATCCAACAGGAAAATCCAAGAACAACAACGGAAGCGCCCAAGCAAGAACGCTCAAAATTGGGACCGCCGGGGTAAAGGCTGTTCCGTAAACCCACGTGACTAATCGCGGAGCGAAACCCGAGAGGGCGGCCGCGAGCGGAAACCCAAGGAACGCCATAAATCTCCACGAACCCAGGGACGTGTGCACGAGCGCCGTCTCATCCTCACGTGCATGCGCCGCGCTCAGCGCCGGATAGAGCGCAGCCACGAAGGCGAGTGGCAAGAATTGCAACGCGTACGTGAGCTTGTAGGCCACGGCGTAGTGCCCCACGGCCGTCTCCCCCTGCCAGTGACGGAGCAAGAGCGCATCGACAGAGGAATACACACGAACAAAGAGTCCGGCGAGGGCAAACGGGGTCGCTTCACGAATCAGCTCCTTCCAAGGCAATGGTTCGCCCTTCCATCCGCCTATCCCAAACCGCCACACCCAAAAGGTGCTCCAACCAAGGTGCCAAGCGCTTCCAAGCAAAAGAGCGACGAGCGCCCCCGTCACGCCAAATCCGAGCAGCACCGCCGCCACCAAGGCTCCACTCGATAGCAACTGACCAAGCACCATTCCGAGCGACTCACGTTCAAGACGCTGCCGTCCGCGCAAAATCCCGTATCCTAACAACGAAAAAGCATCCTCGGCCATCACGGCGAGCGCCAGAACAACGAGCGGAATCATCGCTCCCCCGCCCGGGAGCAGCGTCCCCGTATAGAGCAGGGCCATGATCGCTGCCACGGGCACCAACACCGCCTTCGCCACCACCGCTCGGCGAACCGCCTGCCACCCCGCTTCTTCAGAGCTGGCAAATGCACGAATCACGATCGGGGTCATCCCCAAATCGGTCCACGCTCCGGCGAGAGAACTCAGCGATAACACGTAGAAATACGTTCCAACTCCATCAACCCCAAGTACCCTTGCAGCAATAGTGAAGGCGAAAAAAGCAATCGCTTTTTGCGCGGTCGATGCGAGCATGAGTAACGAGGCCTGGCGAGCCACGGCTCGGGCGGTCTGAGACATACCAAAAGCCTACCCCACTCCCCCTGCTTTGGCTACTCTGAAATCTGGTGATGCAACCAAAACACAAAGGCAACCGTCATGAAAAAACAGGCGATCAGTATCGCGATCGATACCGCCGAGAGCACCCCATCAACCCACATAGTCGGATCCAGACCCAGAGGCCTTTTCGGCTTCAGGGGCGTATAAAATAACCTGATACGTTTTCCAAGCGGCCGGCTGACCACACGAGCAAGCGATGGTATCAAGCGCAAATAAATCCACAAACACCGCTCTTCCATCTGCGGAAAGTCGCGCAACTGACGTTGCACGCTCTAACACCTCCTGCTCACGGACAGAAGGCTCGACATGGATATGCTGGCTGGCGTCAACGGTCCACATATCCTCATCCTATCGCGGTTCTTCTTCTTTGCCAATACGGCCAAAAACCTAGCTCGAGATGAGCGGATCTCGTAGACCCCGCACCACCTGGTCAACGAGCACGAGGAGTGCCGGCAGTGGCTGCGAACGTTCTTCCTCCGTCGCAAACAGAGACATCCAGTCCCGCATACCTCCGGCGCGGTAGATAGATTCGTACACCAACGGATTCTGCAGCAGCAGCACCGTGACAGCGCGAGGCATGTCCTGCAGTGCGGCGGTCGCGCTTGCGATAGCCGCGTTCGCCGTCTCCTGCATCTGGGCGTTTCCTGAGCCGGACTTGGCCAATCCCGAAAGTCGGTCGAAACGCTTCAACTCGAACTTGAGGCTATTTCGCAAATCTTCATATCGCTTCGCTCGTTCAAGGAGCTCGAGATAAATCGACCGCTCTGCATAAAATCGAAACTCTTCAGACGCTTCGTCAAATTTTTCCTGACTTCGTATTCGATGTGGTTGGGGCTCTGTGCGACGCATAGCGTTAGCGTGGCCGTTGATGAATAGCAACGGCTTGCAACCGATCATTCACTCGACGAAGGGCCTCGCACGAACGCTCGAGCTGAAGCAATACCTCATCGATCGAGGGGCCGCTCGCAGGTCTTCGGCGTAGAAGACGCGGAGGTCGTGAAGGGAACGACATACGCCGCTAGTGTACCACGGATGACTGATCCGCGAGAATGCGCACTTCACCGATCAAGCGGATACCTGTTCGTTCGTACACGTCTTGCACGATTCTTCCTCGCAGCGTGAGGAGATCCGTACACGTTCCCCGGTCTTGCATCACAAAAAAGTTGGCGTGCTTGTCGCTCACACGCATCGACCCTTCGGAGGCTCCTTTATACCCTAATTGCTCGAGGAGCCAGCCTGACGGCACCCATCCATCCTCTCTTCCGGCGCCCGGAACTCTCGTCCCGAGCTGCTGCTCAAGCGCCTTCAGCACCTCTCCATCGATGCGCGTGTTTCGAAACACACAGCCGGCGCTCGCCTTTCCTAGCGGTTGGTGCGTTTGGCGTTCCTGGAGAATCGCTCGCAGACGTTCGCGCGCCTCCTCCGGATTCGCTGCAGGCCGCAACTGCCAGTGCGCTCGCAGAATCACCATCGATTCATGCAAAAAACGACTTTCACGGTAGGCGAATCGACAAACATCCGCCGAATACACCTCGAGTGCTCCCGTCGCCGCATTCCACGCTTCTACATCCACCAGGTTCTGCGCCGTATCTCCACCGAAACAGCCAGCGTTTCCGGCGATCGCCCCACCAATCGTGCCCGGCAGCCCAACGCCCCATTCCCAGCCACAAAACCCCGCCTCCGTCACCTGACGAGCGAACAGCGCCGTGATCATACCCGCTTCCGCCATCACTAGCCCGGATGGATCGATCTGCATGCGTGTCAGACACGGCTGCACCACCACCAGATCAAGTCCTGCATCAGGCGCCACGCTGTTCGATCCCCCGCCAAGCACACACCAAGGGATACGCTCCGCCTTCAACCTTGCGAGGAGCGCAAGCAACCGGTCTTCAGATCGAACCTGAACGAACCAACGCGCGTGCCCGCCGATACGCATCGTGAGATGCCGTGAGAGTGGCTCGTGCGCAAGAACCGTTCCGTAGTCCGCGAGCCACTCGCACCCATCGAGGCGGCTCATACACGTTTGGCGATGGAATAGAGCGTGCCCGCGCCCGCGATCAACACGAGATCGCCAGATTTTTTGAGCGATTGTACGACCTGAAGAGCCGCTTCAGCCGTGGGGACGAATTCCACTCGCCGTGCACTGCCTCGCAAACGATCATGCTCATGGATCGCTTCTACCAACTGCAGAGAGCTCACGGTTTCCCCTTGTACCGGTTCACGGTTCGGCATGTCCCATACTTCAACCAAGACAACAACATCTGCCGCATCGAACGACGCTGCGTATTCCCAAAATAAATCCCGCGTTCGTTCCTGCCGATGCGGTTCAAAACAACACACAATACGACGACCAGGATAAAAACTCTTTGCCGCTTCTAAGGTCAACCGAATGGCCGTGGGATGGTGAGCGTAGTCTGAGATCACCAGCACTCCCTGCTCCTCTTTCACTCGTTCGAATCGTCGCCAGATCCCTTGAAACGCTTCGATACTTCTAGCGAGCGACGACTGAGCCACGCCAAGGGCGCGAGCGCAACAAAATGCCGCCAGGACGTTTGAGACGTTCATTTTTCCAGGAAGATGAAGCTTGGTCCGGGTGAGATGGTCATCCGCTTCCTGTAGTACGAGGTGCTGAGCCCCATCGCGCACCACGAGGTCACGGACACGCGTGTCGGCATGCGCGCTGAGCCCATACGGGCGAATGGTGATCGCTCGCCGTTCACACCACGGCCGCTCACTTGCTACAAACTCCACCACACGAGGATCATCCGCATTCACGCACAACACCCCTCCATCCGGCATTTGATGCAGGAGTTGGCGATACACGGCAACCATGGCTTCAAACGACAAGAATTGATCCGTATGATCCCACTCAAGCGCATGCAAAATCAGGTACTTTGGTGAAAAATGGAGAAAATGTCGATCATACTCGTCTCCTTCGATCACCACCAAGGGAGAGCTCCCCGTGCGAAGATTCCCCTCCGCAAACCCCGGTACCACGCTGCCGACAAAACAGGTGGGATCCAAACCACCATCTATCAACATATTCGACAGAATCGCTGTCGTTGTACTCTTTCCATGCGTGCCCGCAACCATCACCACGTCTCGCTCACGAACAAGCTCGCCTAGTAAAGCAAAACTGTTCATTTCAGGGATGTTGCGCCGGCGTGCCTCTTCACGCTCAGGATGACCCGGTGGAACCGCAGATGAATACACCACCAGCTCCGTTTCTGGCCCCACATGAGCGGGATCCGCCCCGATCCCAATCGTGAGCCCACGCGCACGCAACGCCTCCACCTGCGGGCCAGCCACTTCATCAGAACCAGTGACATGATACCCGAGGGTCAACAACCACTTGGCGAGTGCCGACACGCCAATCCCACCGATACCGATACAATGGATGGTAGCCATAGATTTTTCTCTATGATGCGGGATTTGCGACCCGTGAGCAATAAATTCCGATGATCCCAACAAAGGCGTTCAATGCTGATGTCCTGACATGGATGCGAATGGGATCCAGCCCTCTAGTTGGCGGATCTCTTCAGTTTGCGTGCGAACAATCGCTTCAGCAAGCTCCTTCACTTCCGCCCTTGGTGAGAGCGCTAAGACCTGCTCAGCCATTTGAATAGCTCCTTGGTGATGTTCAATCATCCCTCGGATATATACCTGATCAAGCGCCTGATCCGACAAGGTGGTTAGATTTTCCATCATTGGCAGATACGATCCATCTTCACGGTACTCCGTCCCAAACCATGCTTTTTTCCAAGTCTTCATCTGTTGAATTTCTTCGGCCTGAACATCAATAACACGATCTACAAACGCTCGAAGCTCGCGATTCGCTGTTCTTGTAAGGACGAATGCCGACGTATCAACGGCTTCCTGATGATGCGGGATCATGCGCTGAAGGAACTCTTCCTCACTCCGCACACTCATGTGATGCGACGCACGCTCATCCGCTCCATCTACCGACGAATGATGCGCATGACCCGGAGAAGCCGGGAGCCCACTTGAAATAAACGAGAGCCCCGTCCCAAGAACCAGCCCGAATACGGTGAGCCCAACAACCAGCTTTACCCACTGACCCCGCGTAAGATCGATCCCCTGTTTCAACACAAATGCGCACGCTCCAAGAGATAAGCCCAGAGGGATGAGTAGCGCTGAATACTTGGGCGTATCGATAAAATGCTGCGTACCACCGCTCGCCATTCCCACTCCAATCGACAAGAGAAGTGAATACCCAAGAAACGCGAGCACCCCCTCTTCCTGCAGGTTTTTTTGGTGATAGAAGACTTCTTGCAAATATGAACCAAGCACGAACAGTACAATACCTAGCAGGAGCAAGGAACCATCCCACCAGTTTACTCCCTCGCCCAAGTGAACAATCCCACCAGAAATAAATCCGGCACCAATAAATAAGAGGATGAAATTCCCGTATGGAGCGAACACACGGCGGAAGAAACTCGGCTGCTCTGAAGGCATAGACATACAAATTATTTGCGCTTAAGTTGGTAGACTTTTACGATTTCGTTGATAGCTTTTGCCTCCTTCCCTTGCCGGACCTGTTCAAGGACACAGTGGGAAAGATGCGCCTGCAGGAGCTGATCCTCAAGTCTCGACAATGCCTGCTTCACCGCTGATGTCTGCGTGATCACGTCGATACAGTAGGCTTCTCTTTGAACCATTTCTTTAATTCCGCGTATTTGACCTTCGATAATACTGAGCCGACGAAGTGCAGGTGCCGTTGAATTCTTCATACAATCTCAAATATACCCCCTGGGGGTGTATTTGAGAAGTGCTCTATGCAATCACCGGCGAATGATTGTTTGCGGCAACCGTTCTGCAATCCCCTCAAGATCCTGGACGGAGTAAGGGTTGCCGGACACGTCGAGGAGCTTGAGCTGTGTCAGATTCCCAATCTCCATTGGTAAACCGGTGAGCTTGTTATTAGAAACGATAAGCACTTCGAGCGTATTCAATGCGCCAAGCTCAGCAGGGAGCCCCGTCAACGCATTCCCGCTTAGATCGAGGTACTTGAGATGGGTAAGCTGACCGATTTGTGATGGAGGCGCGCCGGTCAGTTTGTTCTTCGAAAGATCCAGGCGCTCAAGCTTTGTGCGTGAAAGCACATCCATTGGAAAGGCGGCCAACCCCTTACCACTCACATCTACACTTACGTCATCAACGGCGGCCGATGGTTCGATGGGAGCATTCGGCTGAAGCGGGAGTGAGGCACATCCCGCACCGAACACTGCGAGGAGCAAAGCTATGGCAAAAACGTTCTTCATGCTTCCACCATAGCACAGTTCCGCGTTTTGTCGCTTGTATTGATCTTGCCTAGTTCATGAAATTATTTCAAGACTTTCAACAGCTCCTCTTTTTTCGATGGTTCAGTCCAAAATGATACCCGAAATCC
>CALBSL010000037.1 GCA_937968025.1 uncultured bacterium | reverse complement strand
ATCGAACGTTCCCACGAATGGAACATGCAAGATATGCCAATCGAGCTTCGTGTAGAACCACCATGCACCGATGAGGGCAACAAACAAATAGGACAACAAGCGGTGCCGCGCACGAAGCCCAACACCTTGAGGACCCCAGCGGCGAATATTCCAGTAGTCATCGACGAGACCAATAATCCCTGCGCCAACGAGCGAACCAATCGGAAGCCAGGTCTGTGCTCGTGACAAAAATGAGAGGCTGCAGAGCGTGGATCCCGGAAACAGCTGACATCCAACCCCCAGCACCAGGGCGAGCGCCACCACCACCCCCCAAATAAGCACCCCACCCATCGTAGGAGTGCCGGCTTTTGCCTGATGGAACTGCGACATGACGGGCGCTGCCGCTGCATCACGAATCGACTTTCCCATTTTATTCGCAATAAGCCAGCGAATAAGCGACGGCATCACGCTCAGGGAGAGCAGTGCGGCGAGCGCCATCACCGCAAGCGGCTGGATCACGGAAAAGGAAGGCATATCCTAACGAGTGGAAAAAATCATCAGATAGTAAAACCCAATCGCCCACGGGAACGACCACACGAACAACCAGACCAAGAGACTGTACGCAAGCAAGACATCTCGCTGATACACCCCAAACGCAGAGAGGGTCCCCGCTATGACAGTCGCAAGCCATAACCCCGGCCAGAGAAACATCCACGGCCATGAACGGACGTCATCAATCCCAAAGTAGACATTGGTATGAAACACCAGCGTTCGCGACTCACGCACCACCGGCTCAAGCGCCACCAAATACCCAATACTCGTCAAAAGGACAAACCCCACTAATACGAAAGTGAGCGCACGAAACCACGGCCGATGCCAGGCGAGCCGTGCCGACATGTTCCACGCCTCCATGCGCATGCAAGCATTGTATACAAACCTGGTTGTTTTGGCCAAAAAAGAATCGTCAAGGGGGAGGTCGCCCACGATCGGGGAAAAATAGGCCGCAAACTCGCCAGGTTGTCTTTTTGAAGACGGGCTGGGAGGATGACCGCGTATGTCGTATCTCGAGAAAATGACCCCCCATAATATCGAAGCAGAGCAGTCTTTTTTGGGCTCTCTGTTGCTCGATCGTGATGCGATGGTAAAGGTCGCTGATTCGGTGATGCCCGAAGATTTTTATCTTGATAAACATCGTCGCGTGTTCGAAGCGATGCTGGATCTGTATCGGAAAAATGAGCCAATCGACCTCTTGTCTCTTGGAAACCGCTTAACCGATCGTGGCGAGCTTGAGCAAATTGGCGGCCGCACGGAACTCATCGCCCTCTCGAACACCGTCCCCACGGCGAGTCACGTCGTACACTACGGTGAAATTATCAGTAAAAAGGCGACGCTCCGCCGTCTGCTTCAAGCCGCCGGAGACATTACCGCGCTTGGATATGAACAGTCGGAAGACGTGGAAACGGTGCTCGATCAAGCCGAGCAGCGCCTGTTTAACGTGTCGCAAAAATTCCTCAAACGGTCGTTTACCGCCATTCGTGACGTCCTCACCAATGCCTTCGATCGTATTGATGAGATGCATCGCGAAAAAGGAAAATTGCGCGGCACAACGACGGGGTTTCGTGATCTCGATAACCTCTTAGGAGGTCTGCAAAAAAGTGATCTTCTGATTCTCGCCGCCCGTCCAGCGTGCGGAAAAACCTCGTTCGCCCTCGACCTTGCGCGTACCGCCGCCGTCAAAGCCCGCGTTCCTGTCGGGCTATTCTCCCTTGAAATGTCGAAGGACCAGCTCGTCGATCGTCTGATTTGTGCCGAAGCTCGAGTGGATTTGTGGCGTCTTCGTACAGGAAACCTCTCGGATGCAGCGAATAGTGATGAATTTCCTCGCATCGGCCATGCGATCGGCGTGTTGTCTGAAGCCCCCATCTATATTGACGACTCAGCCAACGCCAACATTATGGAGGTGCGCACAAAATGCCGCCGTCTCCAAATGGAACACGGCCTCGGCATGGTGATCATCGACTACTTACAGCTCATGGAAAGCCGTTCAAAAAACGGATCCGAGAGTCGTACGCAAGAAATCTCCGAAATTACCCGTGGCTTGAAATCTCTCGCCCGTGAATTAAACGTGCCAGTGATCGCCCTTTCGCAGTTGTCACGTACCGTTGAATTGCAAAAACCAGCCATTCCTCGCCTCGCCCACCTGCGTGAATCAGGCTCAATCGAGCAGGATGCTGACGTGGTGATGTTTATCTATCGTAAGAGCGCTGACCCAAACTATCGTAAAGAGGACCTCTCCCCTGAAGAGTTAAACATTGCGGAAATCCACATCGCCAAGCATCGTAATGGTCCGACGGGTGTGGTGAAGCTCTTCTTTGATGCGGCGAATACCAGTTTCCGAAACCTCACGAAAGAAGGCGGCTTCGCAAGCTTCGCCCCACCTCCAGGCAACCCAGGTGCCAACGCGCTTCCACCTGAGCCACCTGCTGCTCCACAGATGGCCAACACGAACCCGTTCTAGCGTGATAGAGTGGCGATATGCATCCGTCACATCCGACTCGACTCACACTCCTTCCACCGGTGCTCAATGCCGATACGCAAAGCATTCGTTTTGCGTATATCCACTCGTTCTCTGAACGTCCAGATGAGCGCTACGAAGAGACGCTCACCCTCCCTGCAGCGCTCTGGAATGAACAGCGCTTGTCATCCCCCGCTAGCGAGCGCCTGCTCGTTCATCTTTCGCTGGCACTGAGCTTGAGTTATTGGAAGATGTACTGTCCGAGCGAGGTTCTTCCATATACCGCTCTGACACCGACAGAGGCAGCACTATGGAATACCCTCTATGGCGATGCCATGGGAGAATTTTTGTTCCGAAATCAAATTGACCCATCTATCCGAACCCCGTTCGCGGGCACCGCTCACCACCAGAGCCAACCAAGACCAATGATGCGTGACTTCGCCATTGTTCCCTTTGGCGGCGGAAAGGATTCGCTCCTGACCCTCCAGCTCTTGCAGCAGTCTGGCACACCATTTGAACCGTTCACCCTTGGATCATCTGTCGTGCAAGAACAAAGCCTCGCTCGTCTCGAACTCCAAGCATGCACCATCAAACGTACCCTCGATCCGGAGATGATTCGCAAGAGCAAGTCCGGCGAAGCCTACAACGGCCATGTTTCCATCACGCTGATCTACGCGCTTTCTGCGGCGCTTGTTGCCCTGCTTCGTGACGCACGTTGGGCGGTATTTTCGAACGAATGGAGCGCGAGCGAAGCGACAACCGTATGGAACGGACGAGCGATTAACCACCAATGGAGTAAATCGCTCGAGGCGGAACGTCTGATTCGTGAACTCATCCATACGAGTGTCGCCCCTGATCTCACCGTTTTCTCTCTGCTGCGGCCACTCACGGAAGTGGGGATTATTGCTCGAGTCGCATGCGAGCTTCAGCCCTTGTTTGGGTCGTTTTCGAGCTGTAATCGCAATTTCGTGATTGCGAGCGATCGTCCGCACCGAGCAGATGCCGCCTATTGGTGTGGGACCTGTCCGAAGTGCGCCTTCGTCGGCCTTGTATTTGCCGTCTTTATTGATAAACAAGCACTCATCCATCTCCTGGGGACGAATCCGCTAGAGCAGGCGGAACTGCTTCCGCTGTACGAAGAGCTCCTCGGACGAACGTCACACAAACCTTTCGAATGCGTTGGAACAATGGAAGAAACCGCCGCCTGTCTTAAAGCGCTTGCCCGCCATCCGCAGTACCAGAACGATGTCATCGTTCGGACATTGAGCCCACTTCTCCCTACTTCAATCCCCTCCATCGACGAACTCAGACACCCCATCGCTGAGGCGGTCCAGGAGCTTCCTTCATCCTTTCAGTCCTTGTATGACCATCGCTGAACTGCAAAGCAAACACACCGCCGTGATCATTGGCTATGGTCTCGAAGGAAAAGCAACCGAGGCCTTTTTGCAGCGTGTCGCGCCACATCTCAAAATCGTGATTGCCGATGTTTCAATCCAACCAGACTACCTCGAGCTGCAGACCACGGGTGATCTCGTGATCAAAACTCCCAGCCTTCCAGGACATCTCCTTCATGTTCCATATACCACCGCAACAAATCTCTTTCTCGCGAATGTCCCTTGTCCGGTGATCGGCGTGACAGGATCGAAGGGAAAAAGCACTACGTCTTCGCTGATCGCCGCCATGATTCGCGCCCACGGCATCACCGCCCATCTGCTCGGAAACATCGGCGTCCCGGCGCTCTCGCTCCTTCCAAACGATATTCGCGCAAGCGATGTCGTGGTATTTGAAATGTCGAGCTATCAAACCGCCGACCTTGATCGAGCACCGGATATCGCCGTCTATACCAGCTTTTTCCCTGAACACATCGACCATCACGGATCACTCGAAGCGTACGCGGAAGCAAAAGCACGCATCACCCTCACACAAACTCCCGACGATGTGTTTATATTTCATGCAGATGATCCAGAACTGGCGCGTGTCGCCGCGAAAACGCAGGCACGCCTGATCCCTATCCCAACAACCCTCCCCTTTTTCCTCCCCGAGACTCGTCTCAAAGGCGAGCACAATCATCGGAACATTCGTGCCGCGTGGGAGGCCGCATCCCTTGTTGGGGTGACCCCTCAGGAGGCAGCTCAAGCGATTCACGACTTTGAGCCCCTCCCCCATCGACTCACGAACATCGGAACCTACCTGGGCATCACGTTCGTCGATGACGCCATCGCCACTGCTCCTGAAGCCACCATTGAGGCTCTCAAGTGCCACCCAGACACCACCACCCTTTTCCTCGGCGGAAAAGACCGTGGCTACCAGTTTGACGATCTCGCTGACTTCCTCGCGACGACACGCGTGAAAACCATCATCCTCTTTCCTAAAACCGGTGCCCTGATTCGCCAAGCGCTCGAGCGACGTTCGCCTGGGGGCTATACGTTTTTTGAAACGAGCTCCATGAAAGATGCTGTCGTGTTTGCCTATACCCATACGGTACCGGGAACCACCTGCCTCCTCTCGTGCGCTTCGCCAAGCTATTCCCTCTGGAAGAATTTTGAAGAAAAAGGGCGAGAATTCACCCTCTACGTGAAGCACTTTGGCGAACATCCGCAACGGTTGCGAACCTTCCGTTTTGAGGGGAGATAAGGGAACGCTCCCATCTTTCCAAAAACCCGCTGCTTTGCTAGGGTTGAGCTGATCTTACGATGGCGTTTTCCAGGTTCCCATCGAGAGCCATCCCCCTTCTATGGAAGCAGTCACAACCATCCGCCCAACAAAATCCTTCAGCATCAACGACCTTCGCGAAGTGTGGCAGTATCGCGAGCTGTTGTACTTCTTTACTTGGCGCGATCTCAAGGTGCGCTACAAGCAAACAGCCGTTGGTATTGTCTGGGCTATCTTTCAGCCCTTCATGACGATGGTTGTGTTTAGCGTTTTTTTTGGTGGACTGCTCAAAGCGCCTTCAGATGGGGTGCCGTACCCGATTTTCGTGTACACCGGTTTGCTGTTTTGGCAGCTCTTCTCTGGCGCTCTTTCTGAAACAAGCAATGTCTTGATCTCGAATCAGTCCATCATTACCAAGGTGTACTTTCCACGCCTTGTCCTTCCACTGTCTGCGGTCCTCACGAAGTTCGTGGATTTTGCCGTGGCGACACTCATTCTCATTGGCATGATGGCGTATTACGGGTACCTCCCCCACCTCAGCGGTGTACTCCTTATCCCGGTCCTGCTCATGATCACGTTCATGGCTTCGGTAGGCGGGGGGTTATTTCTCGCTGCGGTCAACGTTAAATACCGAGACGTACGTTTTATCCTCCCGTTCTTCATTCAGCTCCTGCTCTTCCTGACGCCCGTCATTTATCCAGCTAGCATTGCCGGCAAATACTCCTGGATCTTGGCACTAAATCCGATGATGGGCGTGATTCAGAGCGCTCGTGCCGGCCTCTTGGGAACCGCGCCGATTAACTGGACGCTCCTCAGTATCTCGTTTACCGCCTGCGCATTCCTCCTCGTCATCGGTGTTCTCTACTTTAAAAAAGTGGAACGCTATTTTGCGGACGTAATCTAACACTCCCATGGAACCCATCATTGAAATTCGCGGACTTGGCAAAAAATACAACATCTCCCATCAGCGTGGGGGCTATGTGGCGTTGCGCGACGTTCTCACAACGATTGCCCGGAGTCCGTTTCGATTCTTAAAGCAAAAAGCGAAGCAAGTGGCAGGCGTCGCAGGAAAAGAAGAATTCTGGGCGCTGCGCGACGTCAATGTCACCATCAACAAAGGCGATGTGGTAGGCGTCATTGGCGCGAACGGCGCGGGGAAATCGACCCTGCTCAAAATCTTGACTGGCATCACCCCACCGACGGAAGGGGAAATTCGTATGGGCGGCCGCGTCGCTTCCCTTCTTGAGGTTGGTACGGGGTTTCACCCTGAACTGACCGGGCGTGAGAACATCTTCTTGAACGGCGCCATCCTGGGCATGACCAGAAAAGAAATCGCCAGAAAGTTCGACGAGATCGTTGCCTTCGCTGGTGTCGAAACGTTTTTGGATACCCCTGTCAAATACTATTCCAGCGGGATGTATGTTCGGCTCGCCTTTTCTGTTGCGGCCCACATGGAACCCGACATTCTCCTTGTTGATGAAGTGCTCGCCGTGGGTGATGCAGAGTTCCAAAAAAAGTGTCTTGGAAAGATGGAAGAGGTGACGCAACAGGCCGGCAGAACGATCATTTTCGTGAGCCATAACATGTCGGCAATCCAGTCGCTCTGCAAAAAAACGTTGTACCTCAAGAATGGACGAGTGCAGGCGTATGGCGACACCCGTGAAATCATCGATAAGTACCTTGGCGGACAAAGTGAGTCATCGGCCGTCTACGAATACCCTCACAAAAAACAAAAAGACGCCTACATTCAACGTATTTCCCTGCTTGGAGCGGACCAACAGCCAAGCTGGCGCCTTCCCATCAGTAAGCAAGCCTTTATCAAGGTAGATTTTGAGGTTCTGCGCCCAATCAGACAATCCGTGATCTATCTGTGGGTATATGCCGGCGGAGAAATCCTCTTGTCCGCCTCCAACGCTGATGCGGATGGCGTGCTCACTGACTTCCAGCCAGGAAGCTATTCCACCACCATTGAAATCCCTGCGTTCCTCCTCAATGTCGGCAGCTACTTTTTCGATGTGCGCATCCAACAGCCGTTCGTTGAAGACTTCGACTACCATCTCAACATTCCGTTTGAAATTCTGGATCAAGACAACCCTCGCACCGACGTATTCCGAGGAAAAAATATGGGGAAAATCGCCACTCAGCTCTCCTTTACAACCAACAAACGCACATAATGCTATGCTCCTTCATAAACTCATCGTCCTAATGAGCGATCTTGAGCACCTCACCTCTCGAGCGTACCGCATTCCACACCGAAGCCAACTGATTCGTGATTATCTTCGGATTCGAGTTAAGGCCTCGCTGAATCGCTGGTTTCATTTTCGTGAAGAGCATTTTGTTGGGTTTACGGTCGATCTCTTGAACTACGATATTTTTCTGGCTGAGTTTCGACAGATCTTCGTGCGGAATACCTACTACTTCGAGCCAAAAAGTGCCACACCAAGAATTATTGATGGAGGGGGAAATATGGGCATGTCCGTGCTCTATTTTTCCTGGCTTGCGCCAGAGGCATCCATCACCGTGTTTGAACCATCGCGCGAGGTACTGGAGGTCCTGCGGAAAAATATTGAACGCAACCACCTCAAACACGTCGAGATTGTGCACGCCGGTCTAACCGAACAAGACGGTGAGCTCACCATGTACCCGCGAGGGGCCGCCGCCTGTGGGAACACCCTTCAAGCCAGCATTTCAGCAACGACCTCTGCACAAAAGCAGAGCGCCGAGCTCCCCTACCAAGTAAAAACGGTTCGCCTTTCCCCTTATCTTTCATCACC
>CALBSL010000036.1 GCA_937968025.1 uncultured bacterium | reverse complement strand
GAGCGAAAAAACGAGTTGGAAGATCATACGTGCGATCGGTGAAACATTCCTAGGACGAGCTGCCAGGCGACCTTCATCGCATCCAGCGAGCGTTGGCCTTTTTTGAGCGTGGCGACGGAATAATGCACTTGAATCGGCACTTCTTTCCAACGCCAAGACGATCGCGTGATGATACGCAATATCTCTGAGGCGTGCGCCATGCGATCTTGATGAAACGTGAGCGATCGCGCCGCCGCGGCAGACAGCGCACGAAAACCGCTTTGTGGATCGGATACCTCCGCTGGAATAGCCAACACCCAACGATTGAACTGTCGAATCCCGCCATGCAACACCCGACGCGCAAAAGGCATCCCCACGGGCTGAACGCCGAGATAGCGCGATCCCAACACCACATCCGCTTCGCTCGCCAAAATAGGGGCAACCACGTGAGCGATATTTTCGGGGTTATGTTGTCCGTCAGCATCAATATGAACGATCACCTCGGCGCCGAGTTCGAGAGCAGCCCGCGTACCTGTACGCAGCGCCGCTCCTTGCCCTCGGTTGATCCAATGCGAGAGCACCCAGACCCCTTCCCTCCCCATCCCCGCCTGACCGGTGCCGTCCGTCGATCCATCATCAACGACAACCACCCCATCGACCTGCGTCCGTAGACGATCAAGCACTGATGGGAGTCGTTCCGCCTCCTGAAAGGCGGGGACTACGGCAAAAACACGCATAGTCCCAGCCTACCCTGTTTAGCCCAGCCTTTCAACTTTTCGTCATGACTCAAAAGCCACGAAAACTCAGGACGTGCCGGTTCGCCATCGTGTACGAAATCGTTTCTTTTAGCCCATTCTCAAGTGTCGTGAGAGGTACCCAGCCAAGTCGTTCCTTCGCTTTTGTTAAATCTGGCAGTCCGAGCTGCGTCAAAAAGAGGAGCGGTGGCTTGTATTCAATGCTTGCGGCGGTGCCTGTCATTTGGAGAATTTGCTTCGCTACTTCGAAAATCTGCACGTCCACATCACTGCCGATATTCACCGGCCCAATATCTTTTGGTGCCTGCATGAGCTTGATCAACCCATCAACCACGTCTGCCACATACACGAGCGATGATCTGAACGTCTCGTCGCCATAGACTTCGAGCGGTTTGCCTTCAAGGGCATTTGTGATGAAGTCTGGAATAAGCTGGCCGTCATACAACGCCATGCGTGGTCCATACGTTCGGAAAATACGAGCGATCTTCGCCTCAACACCGTACTGCTGCGCATACGTTGCACAAATGGATTCGGCCCAGCGTTTGCCTTCGTCGTAGCAAGCGCGCGGCGAGAGCGTGTCTGAACTCCCAATCTCCTCCTCGCGAAGCAGATGCCCATCATCAGGACGATTTCCATACACGACACAACTCGAAGCCAGCACGAATTTCGCCTTATAGCGCACGGCGAGATCAAGAGCGTAGCGTGTTCCAACGCTGTTTGTGTACAGCGTCTGCATGCGAAACTGTTCAAATTTCTTCGCGCTTGTCGGACAGGCAAGATGATAGATCTCTTGCACGCCCTGTACCTTCATCTGAAACCGCGCCAGTTCCGGAAACGCCTCTAAATCAAGCGGTTGCGTGATATCATGGCGGATGAATTCAAAATCCGGATGCTTGAGCAGATGGTCGATGTTTGCCTCCTGACTCGTAATAAACGTATCAAGACAAATCACCCGGCCTTCACGAAGCAGCTCTTCACATAAATGCGAGCCGATAAATCCTGCCCCGCCCGTAACCAAAATGTTCTTTTTTTCAAAGATGGTATTCATACTACATGCCGAACTCCGTAAGCGTATGGCTCTTGGAACGGGAATAATCGATCATCTGCTTTAAGCCATCATCCAATCTCGTCAGCGGGAGCCAATGCAGCAGCTGCCGAGCTTTGTCGATATTTGGGATGGGTGACACATACTTTTTGCCACTCGACTGAAACCGAATACGCGCCTGCGACCCCGTAAGCTGTTGAATGCGCTCAACAACTATACTCAAGCGCACTTCCTGATCCGACCCAATATTCATGATGCGAGCATCGGAACCGTGAGCCATCGTCTTAAGCAAGCCATCCACGACATCGGTCACATAACACAAACTCAACCTCGCATCTTCTGAATAGCTCAACTCCAAATCTTGATGCGTCAGTGCTGCGTTGATGATTTCTGGCAAGAGATTTCCTTCGCGCAATGGCATGCGAGGTCCATAGGCGCGAAATAAGCGGACGATTTTCGCCGATAACCCATGAATATCAACGTATGTTTGGAGAATCGTTTCGGAAAACCGTTTCCCCTCATCGTACGCGGCCCCCGTGCCGAGATGATCATTCCAACAACGAGCATCTTCTGGGATATACGGCTCATCTGCCGGTTCATAGAGTGCCGACGTTGAACCGAACACCACTTTCGCCTTGTAGTGCACCGCCAGGTCCATGATATGCATCATTCCCACGGATTGTGTTTTCAGGAGAGCGAGACGGTACTGATTATAACTTGATTTTGAGACAGGACAGGCAAGATGGTAGATCTCCTGCACACCATGGACACGCACATGAAATCGATCAAGTTCGCGATGCGCAGACAAATCAAGCGGTTCCGTGATGTCATGCCGTATCAGTTCAAAATGCGGGTGCTGGAGGAGCGCTTGGAGTGACGCCGGTGTGCTGGTTGAAAAATTATCAACACAAATGACGTTTGCGTGCTGCACGAGCGCTTCACACAGATGCGAGCCGATAAATCCCGCACCACCTGTGACGAGGATGTTCTTTTTTTCAAAGACAGGAGCTTCAGGCATAGGATTAGGAGTGATAGACGCCAATTTGCTGGCGATGAGAACGAGCGAAATCAATCATTTTGGTAAGGCCTTCTTCCAAGCGAACGAGCGGGACCCAATGCAATAAGGTTCGCGCACGCTGGAGATCTGGTAACGGTGCTTCAACCCAGCCACGATCTTCTGGAGGTTCAAATCGGACACGCGAACTACTTCCGGTGAGACGAATGATTTTTTCTG